>JALNXC010000165.1 GCA_023230535.1 Alkaliphilus sp.
ATTACTGTCCAGAAATTATTCTTGATAGGGCCATTGGAGATTAAATCTCTGGCTTTTTTCTATGCCCAAAATAAGGAGTTGAAATTAAATGCCAGGGAAACCTAAAAAACCGTGCAGCTATCCCGTTTTGTCTGTGAATCTCCCATAAGGTTTCTCGCTGTGCTTAGATACTGAATATTGCCACCAAAACAGACCACTAGTGCCAACTTTCGGACCACTCTATGCCACAATTTAGACCATACAGTGCCGGCAGGGGACCGTTTTATGTTTATACACTTTGTTAATCTCCTGTATAATTAAAGTGCATGCCAAAAACATGACTAAATTATACAGGAGGTTTTTTTATGATCCAATATCGTAGGATTCTTGAATTGTACTTCAGAGGAACATCCCAGAGAACTATCTGTTCAAGTTTAGGACATTCAAGGGATACTGTATCGGAAGTAATTCAAAGGTCAAGACAATCAGGTATAGCCCAATTAACCAATGAAATGAACAATCAATGGCTATTGGAATTCCTATTTCCTGAAAAACAAGCCATAGCAAAAGGGTATTTCCCTGTTGATTGGGAGGAGGTGCATAAAGAACTACAGAAAAAGAATATGACACTAAAACTACTTCACCGTGAATACGAACAACGTGCCAGGGACAATAAGAAAATCCCTTACGCTTACAGAACTTTTTGTAGACATTACGGGAAATATGCAAAAAAGCATAAGGCGACTATGCCCATCAAACGAAAACCGGGAGAAATTATGGAAGTTGATTGGGCAGGAGATACACTGTCCCTCCAGGATAGAAGTACAGGCGAGAAACTAACCGTTTACTTGTTTGTTGCAACATTGCCATATAGCCAATTATTTTATGCTGAAGGATTTTTCAACATGAAATCGGAAAACTGGTTAATTGCACATATTCATGCGTTTGAATATTTTAATGGTGTGGCAGAAACTTTAGTTCCCGATAATTTAAAAACAGGTGTGAACAAACCTATTAAAGGTGAGCCCGTTTTGAATGAAGCTTATCGTGAACTTTCCGGTCATTATGGCACAACGATTGTTCCGACACGTGTAAAAGCTCCAAAGGATAAACCCAGTGTTGAAAGTAATGTTGGATACATCTCACGCCAAATTATAGCTGCATTAAGATATTACCAATGTTTCAGCCTTATTGATTTAAACAAGAAAATACTAGAGGAAGTAAATAAACTAAATGACGAGCCTTTCCAAAAAAGAGAGGGTTCAAGAAGAAGTGTGTTTAACGAAGAGGAAAAGGCTAAGCTTATTCCCCTTCGCTACCCACGCTATCAACTAACGGAATGGAAAACTGCAAAGGTTCAGACGAACTACCATATTCAAGTGAACCGCATGTATTATTCCGTCCCTTATGAGTATATCCAAAGTCAGGTTGATGTCAAAATAACTAAGGATCTAATAGAAGTATACTTCAAAGAGATGAGAATTGCATCCCATAAAATCCTTTTAGGTGATATAGGTCAGTATTCGACTAATCCTAATCATATGCCTGACAGCCATAGAAAGTATCTTGAACATACACCGGAACAAGTAATAGGGTGTGCAAAAAGAATAGGGGAAAATACGGAAAAATTTGTGGAATACATTTTAGACAATAATGTAGAAAAGAAGGCACTAATGATTTTAGCATCTTTTAAAAACTTGACTAATTCATATTCCGATAAGCTTATTGAAGAAGGGTGTAAAACATTAATGGCAATTTCACATGCACCTGCTTTATCAGTTCTCAAAACAATATTAAAGCGAATGAAAGACACACAAAATTCGAGAGAAAACGGAACCCTAAACGAGGCAAAAACAGATAATGATTATGGCTTTGTCAGAGGTGCCAAATACTTTGGAGGGATAAAAAATGAGAAACGAAGAAACATTACGCAAATTAACTGAAATGTGCTTAAGTGGTATGGTTGAGCTTTATGAAGAGCAAACAAAGAATTCAGATTATGAAGATATGTCATTTAATCAACGTTTTAACCTAATTGTCGATTATGAATATTCCCGTCGCCAATCTAACAAATTAAAAAGATTAATTAAACAAGCTACGTTTAAGGATCCAACGGCTTCTATTGAAGATATTGAATATCATCCTGATCGTCATTTAGATAAACAGCTAATACTTCAACTGGCAACATGCAACTATATTCATGAAAATCACAACATTATCCTGATGGGAGCCTCAGGCAATGGGAAGACATGGATCTCAAATGCATTTGGTGTACAAGCATGTCGTCAGTATTTCAAAGTAAAATACATTCGATTACCGGAATTAATCGATGAATTGGCAGCAGCTAAATATTTAGCAGATGGGAGCTATCGCAAAATTGTTTCTAAATACAAGAAGATAGAATTATTAATTATTGATGAATGGCTACTAACCCCATTATCCCAAGAAGAAGCTATTCATGTATTTGAAATTATTGAATCAAGACTGAAGAATACCTCAACAATTTTTTGTTCTCAATACGCCCCTGAAGGCTGGCATTCTAAGATTGGAAATGTCCAAATAGCCGATGCAATACTTGACAGAATTGTACATGATTCTTATCAGATACTCATAGATGGAGAGGTTTCTATGCGAGAGCGTCACGGTATTAATCTTCAAAGAAAAAAGAAGATTAACAACGACTAAATTCTAAATTTGATGAGAGCCCCTATATTTGGGGCTCTTAAAAATTTTTGGTTCCCTGTTACTAAATATTCTGCTGCAGCGGAGCCGCCGGTACGGCGTGGCAGGGCCACCTATTAGGTTTTTTAAATTGTATTGGTATATATCGGCATCAGGTATTCCGTTTACAGTTTCATCTGTGTTAATTCCAATTTTAGCTGCCCATTTACGGAAACTATTGCCACCCCATTCAAGATATTTCTGATGGTCTGTCGGCATACACCCTATTATCGCGGAATATTGACCTGGTCGCCCATATAGACGGCGGTGTGAAACAATCTGACTATGATTAATAAATATTTTTACCGTTGTCATGCGCATACCGATCTTATTTTTGATATACTGATAAGGTATAGGGTAGTACATTTTATTTGCTGCAATGTAGTAATTAAATTGGATAGTAGCTGTTTTCCAGTCACATAGTTCGAAGTTGGTAGCAGGCAGCGGTGCCGAGAGCGGCTTTTCTTCCTCAAGAAATAAACTGAGTCTGCTACCCTCTTTCTTTTGAAAGAGGGTGGAATTAAATCTTTTCAGCTTCTCTCTGATTGTGGCATTTAACTCTGCCAGAGAAAAGAATTGTTCATTCCTAAGTGCAGCAATTATTCATGTGGATATATTTCAGACAGAGCCTTCGATATTAGGCTTATCCTTGGGTTTTCGAACCCTTGCCGGTATGATGGCGGTTCAACAATGTTCTGTCATCTTATAATATACATCATAACACCTACAAATAACTATACGTTTATAATTTCGCCAATATCCGGATCAATAATGTGGACGACGGTCCCCCACCTAACCCATTTCAACCTGTTCACCGGATTTACGGGGAGTATGTACGGTTGTATACGGTTTTTACTTATCTTGCCGGATGTGATAGCAGAACTGTAAATACTGAACATTCCGATCATTATTGGGTCACCTGTCCGGTCATAGGGAGCCGGTTAAATCACGCTTGATTTTACTTGCTTTTAAGGTTTACCGGAAACATGTATATTTATAAAGGCTGCTGCACACCACTGTAGCGGCAAGATCCTAGCAAATATATATGCTACAAGGATTGTTAATCGAGCAAAATCAAGATGGCTTTCTATCCCCTGAATAATGGCCATCATTTTACCGGGATTACAGCTCTGTTACACAAATATATTCAAATACATAAAAAATCGGCGATTTTGTGGTATTTGGTCGCCTTATATGTATTTACATTTTTGAAATGTATAAATACAGTACAAATGCAAATATGAGTTTCAACTATTAAGTTTTGGGTTTTTAATACAAAACTAATTCCTCCCTGTTACCGGAACTTTGGTCTTGTATCGTTAAAATGGCGGGCATTAAATTCCGGACAAGTGGTTCAAAAGGACCAGGCACCATATGGTCCGATTTGTGGCACTACATGGTCCGAAAATAGGCATTGGTGGTCCGATTTGGTGGCAGTACCCAGATATTAAAGTAGGTGTGATTACCAACCACAATAAGTTTGTTTTGCAAGAGTTTAAAGCTATTTCAAAACTTGCTATTAAGAACGAAATATTTTTATTACTTGGAATAG
>JALNXC010000166.1 GCA_023230535.1 Alkaliphilus sp.
CAGCACCCCTTTGAAACATTGGAGGACTTAAAGGAAACCTACAGACTCTGTTTAAAATTAGAACCGCCGTTTGAACTACAGCTCCATGGTTTAAACTTCTTGCCGGGAACGGATATAGTGGACAAGGCTATCGATGCGGGCCTTCTGTCCAAAGAAGAACTGGATAAAATTATGTACAGCTCCATACAGGATCAATACGATATGTACTGGGGCCCTGCGGCCGTCAATCAATTGAACGAAGACAGTACATGGATTGCATTGATATATTTAACTCAGTTTCCCGTTTTGCGATCTAAAGTTGAAAAACTTGCTAAGGAAGCTGAGAGGGGCAACGAAACAGGTACGGCTATAAGGCTCCAAAAATTTATGAAACAGGTAACAAGATTTAGAAACCTGATGGGCAAGGCAAGACTTGTAATAAGCGGGGGGTAATGTCTGTCTTTTATTATTCGATTATCACAAACTTGATATAATTATGTTCTTTATATTTTTTAATTAATATTAAGATTACATTTCATTTATCTTTTTAAGGCAATTCAGTGATAATATGACTTGTATTTTTATATCAAACTTGGTATAGTTAACATAACATATATGGACAACTATGGTAGTTTATAGCAGGGACATCCTTATTATCTTGTACTATAATTTTATGAGAGGAGGTTTATATGAATGGGCAGATGTAAAAAAATTGTGGCAGTGTTGTTAGCCTTTATTATGGTTTTATCTCTTGGTTCCTTTGTGTTTGGTGAGGAATCTGACATTGCCGATCACTGGGCAAAAGAAGAAATTGAATATTTAATGAGCAAAGGCGTAGTATCCGGATATCCTGACGGAAGTTTTAAACCGGACAAACAGATCACCAGAGCAGAGTTTGTCAAAATGATTAACTACATATTTGGATATTCGGAAAAGGGTTCGGTTTCATTTACAGATGTAGGAGAAGGAGATTGGTTCTATGACGAAATCGGAAAGGCCGTTAAGGCAGGCTATATAAGCGGGTATGATGATGGAACCATGAAGCCGAATAATCCCATTACCCGACAAGAGGTATCAAAGGTTATGGGTATGGTTTTTGATTTGAATGAGAGCGAAGAATCCGCAGGTGACTTTGTAGATGCGGATCTGATAGGAGATTGGGCAAAGGGTTATGTAGGAATTCTTAAGGATAAAGGGTACATATCCGGATATCCGGATGGAACTTTTAAACCCGGCAATCCGATTACAAGGGCAGAATCAGTAAAAATTGTTGTCAATGCAAGCGGGCTCATTATAAACGCAGAAGGTGAATATTCGGAAGATGCGGCCGGCAATGTATTGGTAAACACTTCTGATGTAGTGTTGAAGGACATGAAAATAGCAGGTGATTTATATTTGGTAGAAGGAATCGGAGACGGGACTGTTACCTTAGACAATGTAACAGTAGAAGGAGAAGTCTATATCAGAGGCGGTGGAGAAGATAGTATTATCATAATAAACTCTAAAACCGGACAAATTTTTGTCAAAAAGGCCGAAGGTAACGTTCGTTTAGTGTTAGAAGGATCAACCGAGGTTCCTTTCATAACTTTGGACGATAATGGTAAATTGGTTATAAAAGAGGGAGCGAAAATTGATTCTATAAAGGTAATAGGAAAGTGCAGTATAGAAATAGAAAAGGGAGCAGAAGTAGGCCAAATAGAAGTTGAAGCCGAAGGTGTGGAGATAGAATCGGAAGGTACTGTCAATTTATTAATAGCGACTGAGGAAGTAAAAGTAAATGGCAAAGTGATAGAAAAGGATAAAGAAATAAAGATTGAAGATGGAAAAGCAGAAGAAATAGAGGAAGAAAAACCAAAGGAGTCGGAACCATCCGGACCTTCAGGACCGAGTTCGGCAGAAAGAGCTAGAACGGCCTTTTTAGCTGATTTAAAAGAGGAAGTGAAAAGTATAAGCGTAGCCGATGTTGAAATTGACGGTGAAGATATAACTATAACATTTGAAAATATTGCTGTAGAAACCATCAAGGGAACAGCCGATTCCTTTGTAGGAACATTAAAGGGGCTGGTAAAAGAAGGTACTCTTACACTTAACGGTGAAACATTTGACTTGAAGAGTGGAAATGTAGTACAGGATGTGGCCAGGAGCTTGTTGGAAGAAATAGCGACAAACCCGGGAGCATTTATCAGCGAAGGTAAATCAGTAGAAATCCGCTATACGGCCGGAATAACGAATAAAAATGATGTAAGATTCACATTAAGTGGCAATCTTGCATTTAAAGTAAAGAATAATTAGTTATCCTTTTCAGAAAGATCAGGGGATAGTTCTCCTGGTCTTTTTTTCGAAATAAACTTATCCAAGATCATGAAAGATCAGGGGACAGTTCTCTTGATCTTTTTTTTCGAAGTAAATTTATCCAAGAACAATGAGAACTGTCCCTGCTAATCAATTTTTATCGGTTTCTAAAATTTGAAATAAATCACGGATTATTATCTCACTATACCCAACCGTACCGACTTATTATATTCCAACACTGCTAAATTATAACCCGATATGGCACCGGAAAGGGCTAATTCGGCGCCATATAGATGTACAATAGTTTCTTTCACATCCTGCACCGTTGCCAAGCCTACATCGTATAACTGCTCTGTTATTCTCAATCCTTCGCCTGCTTTTTCAACATTTGCTTCGGCCAGTTTTATCTGCCTATATGCACTGGTTATAGAATCGTATTTATTTCTGATATCAAACTCCACATTTTGTTTGGAAATTTCGAGCATATTTTTTATTTTCAAGAGACTGCTTTCTTTATATCTGTACTTATATGTATTAGGGGTATATCTGTATGCGTTGGTTTCAAAATCAAGTTTTGCAAGTTCATAACCGTGTTGGATTTGAATCATATCAAACCTGGTTTCGTACGCGTTTTTAATGTCTTCATCCGGGTCGGCAGCGAAGGCCCCTCGTTCAAAACCGGAGGTCAACTTTAATTCCGTATCTAAAGGATAATTTAAAACCATGTTTAACGCTCTCAAAGCTTTTTGCATATCCTCTTTTGCTTTTTCCATATTTATTTCAGCTTCATTTAAGGCAATATCCGCCATCAAAACATCTGATTTTGAGGTAAGGCCCAGGTCAAATTTTTTATCTATGATGTCTTTGCTTTTTTGTATATTTTCCAGGCTTCTTTTTGTCACATTTACATAATCCGTGGCTTGGAGTGCTCCATAGTAAGCAGCCATCACATTATATTTTATATCCTCTTTCAAGTATTCCTTTTTAAGTTCTTCCTCTTCCAGAGCAAATTTTGCGCTTTTAGATAACATATTGGCTTCTAACTGGAAACCTTCTACTGTGCCTATGGGAACGCCGGCTTCTCTGTATTCCCTTTCTAATTGGCTTGATCCTATTGTGTCCAGAAAAGTGCTGAGCTTATCATATTCTCTTTCTGTCTGACGTGCTTGAGTCAATTCCATTTTCTTTACATCAATTTCCAAATCACTGATTTCAAGCTGAGTGGAATTCTTTATGCCTTCTTCTATGGCCTCTTCCAGGGAAAGAGATTTGACAGTCTTCGTTGTTTCGGCATTATTCAATTCATCCGTGCCGTACGAAAATAGAGACGATGTTAACAGTATAGTTATTAATAGCATGGTTATAAGCATTTTTTTCATATTATACAGTCCTTTCTATTTTTTTATGCCTTGTTCCTTTTACAATTATTTCAATCATTTTAAACAGCTATAATATTACATCCAAACAAACGGGTATATATTATATCTGTATTATTACCGACCGGCGGGTCGGTAATATATAATTATTATACAATAATTTGACCATAAAAGTAAAGGGCTATGGAAATATACTCAGAATGACACTTTCGGTTTTGTCATCCTGAGATTGACAGTATAAACAGTGCCTGCGAAGGATCTCGACGAAATATAGATATTCCCGCTATAGATAAAAATATAAAAAACAATATTTGTGATATTGCATTTAGAGATAGAATATAATATACTTATATTAATACCGACCGGTCGGTCGGTATCGGAACAGTATATGCAATGTAAAATGTCATATTAAAAGGCAAATACAGGAAAGGTTTCAAGCGGGACTTGAAGATTACAATTGGTTAGGGGAGGGGAAAATGAATAGAAAACTAAAAACTATCATGTTGTTGATTATAATTTTGATAGGGGTGATGGTTCTCTCGTCGGGTTGTAGGGATTCTGCCGAAACCGATCAGGCACATGAAGAAAATTATACGC
>JALNXC010000167.1 GCA_023230535.1 Alkaliphilus sp.
GCGCAACCCCTAATTTAAACACCGGTAATCCCACAACATTAAAATAATCGCCTTCTATTTTTTCTATAAATAAAGAGGCTTTCCCTTGAATTGCGTAGGCACCGGCCTTGCCTATATATTCATCGGTTGCAATATAATTTTGAATCTCCCGATCTTTTAATTTTTTAAAATATACTCCGGTGCTTTCATGATCAATAAATTGTTGTCCCGTTAAACAGTCTATTATTGCAAATCCGGTAATAACCCTATGGCCTCTTCCCGAAAGAAGTTTCAACATATTGTATGCATCCTGTTTATTTTGAGGCTTACCTAATATTTTATCACATTCTACTACCGTATCAGCCCCTATAACAACATAATTCCCATTTAATCTATCCGAAACATCCTTTGCTTTTGCATAAGCGAAATGTTTGGCAATTTCCACAGGAGAAAACTGTTCATCAATTTTTTCATTAATATTACTGCCGACCACCTGAAAAGCCACCCCTAAATTTTCTAGAATCTCTTTTCTTCTTGATGAATTAGATGCCAGAATTATTGCCCTCATATTTCCACCTACAATCTATTAAATATAATTAAGGCTAATAGAAGTCCAATTAGGCCGGTAACATTGATTTTGAATAACAAACTTATCTGAAAATAAATAACTCCCAGGTCAATCTCTACATTATTTAATCCTAAATGTTCAGGTCCATAATTTAAAAAGGGAACTGCAGTACCAAAAAACCTCCCTATTAAACTACCTAAAATAATACCTGTAATAACAAATAATATAAGTAACCAGGAACTTCTATTTTTTCTCATTTTTATCCCCCATTTTTCTAGGTTCTGACTATATGATCTATGTTAGTTTTAATTTTACCTAAGGTATAATTTGCTGTAATTCCGATAAATACACCGGTAAAAATACTTGTAAGTGTCAGCACCGGTAGATAAGCAAATATTTTAAGGTTGTTGATAATAATACTAGCTACCACCAATTGTGCTATATTATGTCCCAGTGCTCCAAAAACACTTACACCTATCAAACTAAAATATTTTTTGAAAAACCTATATATGAACCACATCAGGAGTGTGCTCACAACGGCTCCCGACATGCTATATATCGTAGAAATTATAACTCCCGATACCATTCCCCCGATAAAACTTCTTAATAAGTTAACAGCTAAGGCATACTTTACTCCATATATTACCAATGTAATCAGACCGACAATATTAGCTAATCCCAGCTTTGCACCGGGTGCAAATGCGGTAAAAGGATTAGGTATCATTGATTCTATAATATGAAGTCCTAATCCTATAGAAGTCAGCATAGCCAGATGTATCATTTTTTTTGTATTCATAGCAGTTAGCACACTTTCCCTAAAATAATAAATTTAACCTTAATCTTTAAATAAATTACACACTATTAATATTGTAACAACAATAAACTACTTGCCGACTTTAGAATTAAGATAACATAAAATTCAATACATCAAAAGTTTATCATTATATGTTTTAATATACAAGTAGTAAATAATTGATATTTACTTTTTATGTCTTATAAAAAACATTGGACAATTGCACCTGTAAACTGTACTTATATTTTTTTAACTCATTGATACGATTTTTAACAATAATAAAAGGAACCTGCCGGGGTTCCCTCTATTATTGCTAAAAAATTAAGTTTTATAAATTAAATTTGGCTTTCCTTTCCAAATTACCCTCAATTGCATTTGCAGGGCATTTTTCAACACATGTGAAGCAGTTGGTACAGTTGTCATAATTAATAAATGCAAGGTTGTTTTCAAATTCAATAGTATTTGTCGGGCAGTTTTTAACGCAGATTCTACATCCGATACATCCGACTGTGCATATTCCTCTGACTATTTTTCCGGGATCCTTGTTGCTACATGTAATGACAACACTCTGCTTATAGGGAACCCAGCCGATTACATTTTTAGGACATACTTCTATACACTTACCGCAGGATGTACATTTTTCCGGATCTATCTTCGCAACCCCTTTTACTATTTCAATTGCACCGAATTGACAGGCCTCTACGCATGTACCCAGTCCTAAACATCCATATGGGCAAAGCTTGCTTCCACCCTGAATGGCTGCCGCTGCTACACAGTCCTGAATCCCATCATAATTAAACTTTTCCCCGCATCTTGTTATGTCGCCGTCACAGAGAACCTTTGCCACTTTTTTATCCTGGGCATCTGCCTTTACACCCATGATTTCTCCAACCTTTTCTGCGACATCCGCTCCACCGACAGGACAACTGTTTACAGGCGCCTTGCCCGCCGCAATAGCATTTGCAAGGCCGTCACATCCCGGAAAACCGCAAGCCCCACAATTTGCTCCCGGAAGAACAGCTCTAACGGCACTAACTTTTTCATCAACCTCAACAGCAAGTTTTTGAGATGCAAAGGCCAAACCCGCACCAAATATCAGGCCCATTCCCCCAAGACTCACTATGGGTTCTATAATAGCTTTCAAATCCATATGATCACTCCTCTACACCAGTCCGGCAAAACCTAGAAATGCCAATGACATTAGGCTTGCAGTAAATAATGCAATTGGAAATCCTTTAAAGGCTTCGGGAATATTTGATAATTCTAAACGTTCTCTAATTCCGGCAAATAATATAATTGCCAGAGAAAAGCCAATAGCCGATGCTGCTGAATTAACAATAGTTTCTATCAAGCCAAATTTTTCTTTAATATTTAAAATTGATACTCCTAACACTGCACAGTTAGTAGTGATGAGCGGCAGATATATACCTAATGACTGGTATAAAGTAGGACTGGTTTTTTGTATAACCATTTCTACAAACTGGACCAGTGCCGCTATTATGAGAATAAACGTAACTGTCTGCATGTATTCCAGCCCTAATCTATCTAGAACAAATCTCTGGGCCAACCACGTGATCGTTCCCGCTAAAGTCATAACAAAGGTAACTGCCATACTCATGCCGGCGGCAGTTTCTACCTGTTTAGAAACACCTAAAAACGGACATATTCCTAATATACGGGATAAAACATAGTTGTTTATCAATATACCACTGACTATTATAACAAATAATGACACTTATTCCACCCCCTAATTAAACGCTCGCTTTTTTGGCCGTAAAGGTTGCAAAAATAGCAAGAAGCAAACCTAAAACCAAAAATCCGCCCGATGGTTGAACTATAATAGACATCGGCTCATAACTTCCCCACATAACTGTTTTTCCAAAGATTGAGCCTGAACCAAACAATTCCCTGATTGCTGCAAGGATTGTCAGTGCCAATGTAAAACCGAGCCCATTACCTAAACCGTCCACAGCGGATTTAAAAACTGAATTTTTAAACGCAAAAGCCTCTGCCCTAGCTAAAATAATACAGTTAACAACAATTAGCGGTAAAAATATACCGAGTGCATCATACAATGCCGTAAAATATGCATGCACAACCATCTCTATCATTGTAACGAATGTTGCAATAACAACAATAAAAATAGGAATCCTGATTTCATCCGGCGTTACTTTTCTGAGCATGGAAATTACTATATTAGAACCGATCAATACGGCCGTAGCGGCAAGCCCCATTCCAAATCCGTTCATAGCGGTATTTGATACAGCGAGCGTAGGACACATTCCTACCATCTGTACAAGTATGGGATTATTAAATATTAAGCCGTCGGCAAATACCTTTCTGACGTTCATAAACTCACCCCCAAAATTATAGTTTATATATTATTTCAGTACATTATTAAATAATTCTATTGATGCATTAACCCCGTTAATTGCGGCTCTTGATGAAACGGTAGCACCTGAAACCTGGTCCACGTCCTCATTTAGTTTAAGTTCTTTTTCCGCCGATAAACCTTCAAATTGTGAACCGAATTCGTCTTCGGCAATTTTGGTTCCCAGTTCAGGGGTTTCTGTCTGTGATGCCACCCTTATCGCAACAATAGTTCCGTCAACATTAATACCGGTCAATATTGTAACACCACCGCCATATCCTGAAGTTATTGTTTTAATTACATAGCCCGAAATATTTCCGCCTTGTAATGCCTCATAAACCTCTTCAACCCCATCTACGCTTAAAATCCCGGGATCATCCGTCAGCTCAAAATCATCGGCATCAGGTAGTATTTCCTTCATATATGCAAGATTTTTTTCCAGGGCCTTTTCATCGATGATTTCTTTTGTAATATCATTTGTAATACTAATTGCGCCCGCCGATACGGCAGTTATTATCAACAATATTAA
>JALNXC010000168.1 GCA_023230535.1 Alkaliphilus sp.
AAGTGGGAAGTGAGAAGTGAGAAGTGGGAAATGAGAAGTGAGAAGTGGGAAGTGGGAAGTGAGAAGTGGGAAGCGGGAAATGGGAAGTGGGAAATGGGAAGTGGGAAGTGAGAAATGGGAAGTGGGAAGTGGGAAGTGAGAAATGGGAAGTGAGAAGTGGGAAATAAAAAATAGGACAGTTAACAACAGTTTGGCGTTAATTTAAGGAAGGAGATATTAGTTTGGGAAAGGACCTAAGAAATACAAGAATTGTTGTAGGCATGTCCGGCGGTGTGGATTCGTCCGTAGCAGCGCTGCTTTTAAAGGAACAGGGATATGATGTCATAGGTATTTTTATGAAAAACTGGGACGAGGCGGATGAATTTGGATATTGCACTGCGGCTGAAGATTATGAGGATGTAAGAAGGGTTTGCGAACAGATAGGCATACCTTATTACACGGTTAATTTTGAAAAAGAATATTGGGACAGGGTGTTTGCATATTTTTTAGATGAATACAAAAAAGGCCGTACGCCCAATCCCGACATAATATGCAATAAAGAAATTAAATTCAAGGCTTTCTTAGAACATGCATTGAAATTGGGGGCTGATTATTTAGCAACAGGGCACTATGCCAGAATAGATTTTGATGGTGACGAATACAGACTGTTGAGGGGTGCGGATCTTAATAAGGATCAGACATATTTTTTATGCCGGCTAAACCAATATCAACTTTCTAAATCTATCTTTCCGATAGGACATTTGTTAAAAAATGAAGTGAGGCAAATTGCTAAAGATAACAGTCTTGTAACAGCCGATAAAAAAGACAGCACGGGTATATGTTTTATAGGTGAGAGAAACTTTAAAAAATTTTTAAGTAATTATTTACCGGCACAGTCGGGTAAAATGATGACCCCGGAAGGAGAAGTAAAGGGAAGGCATGAAGGATTGATGTACTATACCCTGGGACAGAGGAAAGGTTTGGGCATAGGCGGGGCGGGAACCGGTGAACCTTGGTTTGTAGCGGATAAAGATATTGAAAAAAATATATTATACGTGGTACAGGGTGAAAATCATCCAAATCTATATTCGTATGGGCTTGTGGCGGCGGACTTACATTGGATAGGCAAAAAACCGGAATTTTTCACATTTGAATGTACGGCTAAATTCAGGTATCGCCAAAAAGATCAGGATGTGACTGTTTATATAGAAGAAAATGATACCTGTACGGTGAAGTTTAACACCCCGCAAAAAGCAATAACCCCCGGACAATCCGTTGTCTTCTATGCCGGTGAGGTCTGCTTGGGTGGGGCTACTATAGACAGTATATTGAAAAATGCTGAAATTTAAGTGATATAAATAATTTTATATTTTAAAAATATGTTAATTTCTATTCCGCAAAAGAGCAAATTATCTTATATTATCAATTTAATAAAAAATACACGAGCTTACGTCTCTGATATGAATAACTCTCACAGTTTGTTTTAATTTGCAGTGGGGAGTATAATCATATTTTTGAAAAGTTCCAATCCTCATCATCTTCAATCTCAAGCTCATGGATATATTACATTATTATAGAAATTTTGATAAGAATATAGTAATATGGAACATGTATAAAAATGTAGCGATTAAGAAAGCGAGGAGATACATATGAAAAATCCGATAGTTACAATTACAATGGAAAGCGGAGAACAGATGAAAGCGGAGCTCTATCCGGAGATAGCCCCTAATACTGTCAATAATTTCATATCATTAATAGATCAAGGTTATTATAATGATGTTATTTTTCATAGGGTGATACCGGGTTTTATGATTCAAGGGGGAGACCCGACAGGGGAAGGAACGGGTGGTCCGGGATATAGCATTAAAGGGGAATTTATAAGTAATGGTTTTAAAAATGACTTAAAACACACAAAAGGTGTCTTATCGATGGCCAGGACAATGGTTCCCAATTCGGCCGGCTCCCAGTTCTTTATTATGGTAGCGGATTCACCGCACTTAGACGGACAATATGCTGCCTTTGGTAAAATTATTGAAGGGATAGAGGTAGCCGATAAGATTGTTTGTGTAGATCGTAATTATATGGACAAGCCTAAGGCAGATCAGAGGATGAAAGAGGTGACAGTGGATACATTTGGGGTAGATTATCCGGAACCGAAAAAAATGTAAAAAAAATATTTTAAACACCCGAAACAGGCGATTGTTTCGGGTGTTTTATTATGTGAATAATCAGCACACTCATAATCATAACAATAGAATACGGCAAATAAATTATTGTCACACGGGATAGGAATAATTGCCGTAGGGTTTGCCAATAATTTAAAGGATTCAAACATGTTATATTTGGGGTGTGTTATAATGGATAAGAAAATTGTAATAGTTTTGGATTGGTTGCAGGTAATTATAATATCTTTGACGGTAGCTATTATAATAGAAAATTTTGTATTCGGCCTTGCTATAGTGAAAGGAGAATCAATGTTTCCAACATTATCGACAAAGGATAAATTATTGATAATAAAAATACCGCAGGTATATGAACGGCTCAATAAGGGAGACCTTGTTATTTTTAATCCGCCCGACAGCCCGGAACAAAACGAAATGTTTATAAAAAGGGTTGTAGCGGAAGAAAATGATCATTTTTTAATCAGGGAAGGTATTTTATATATAAATGGGGAGGCACAGACAGAAAATTATGTCACTACAGGAAATTATTCGGCTCGCAATTATAATTATGTTGAGGGTACGGTTCCGCCCGGCATGTGCTTTGTGATGGGGGATAATCGTAATAACAGCAATGATAGTAGGACATTCGGATTTGTTCCGAAGGATAGAATCAGAGCCAAGGTGGTTCTCAAAATTTGGCCATTGAACGAAGTTAGAGCATTTATGAATTAAGATTATGAGCAATATACAGGGGTTTTAATGCTTAATAAGAAATACGGAAGATTATATCTGTAGAACATGGCTATAGAGTTGTTCATAGGCAGGCCATAACTGAATATATTTTTTATAAATGCAGGGACTGAATATTTGCATCGAAAGGTTTTTAGTTAAGGAGATTTTACAATGAGCATAGAGAGGAAAATTATAAATTATTCCAAACAGATCGGAATAGATTTGATCGGGTTTACCGATGTAGGGCCCTTTAGGGATTTAAAATGGATTTTAATGGACAGAAAAAAAGAAGGTAAATTATCCGGTTTTGAGGAAAAGGATATAGTATTGAGGGTAGACCCTAAAAAAACCTTGCAGAGTGCTAAATCCATAATTGTTATAGCGATGTCTTATTATATAGATGAGAGAAAGCCGCAGGACAATAAAAAAAGTCAATTTTATGGAAGATTGGCAAGAATAGCTTGGGGAAAGGATTACCATACAGTGCTTATGGACAAGCTGGAAAAGCTGGCCGGCTTTATTGCCGGGGAATATGACGGATTTGAATACAGGTCTTTCGTGGACACAGGCCCCTTGGTGGACAGGTATTTAGCAAACCGTGCCGGTATAGGCTTTTATGGTTATAACTCTACCATTATAAATGAGGATTTTGGTTCATGGATATTTTTGGGATATATGATAACGAATATTCCATTAAAAAAGGACGAGCCCCTGAAGAATAGAAACTGCTTGGGCTGTAATTTATGTATTGAACATTGTCCGACTTCGGCCATAGAGGGGCCTTATAAATTTGATGCTAATAGATGTTTGTCAAATGTGCTTCAGCAGAAAAAACCTATTCCAAAAGAAATATTGCCGTTCATTGAGGACAGGATATATGGTTGTGATATTTGTCAGGATGTTTGTCCCCATAATATGGATATCAAGAAAATGACGGCTA
The DNA here is from genome assembly GCA_023230535.1 of Alkaliphilus sp. GTDB lineage: Bacteria > Bacillota > Clostridia > Peptostreptococcales > Natronincolaceae > JAAZJW01. The sequence continues at coordinate 3,814 of JALNXC010000168.1, forward strand.
AGGAATTTATGCCGACAGAACTATCCCATGGGGTGGATTTAGTACAACTGTTGCGGATATCTAATAAAGAATTTGATTCTTTGTTTGGGGAAAATGCTTCGGGTTGGATAGGGAAAAAAACATTACAGAGAAATGCGGTAATTGCATTGGGAAACTCTAAGGACAAAGATGCTATACCCTATCTCAAACCTTTACTGAGAGATATAAGGCCTGATATCAGAAAAATAACCATATGGGCATTATATAATATTGATCCCGGAATAGCCGCGGAATTGGTTTTCGCTATTCGCGACAGGGAAGAGGACGAGGATGTTTTGGAAATTATTGATGAGTATTTAAGTTAAAGCAGAGGTGGAATCTTATAGGGGGAAGGATTTATGGATATTAAAACAGATAAGGTAATAAAACTTTTAACAAAGGAATATCC
>JALNXC010000169.1 GCA_023230535.1 Alkaliphilus sp.
TGGAGAGGAGCGTACTGGCCTCGGACGCATATTTCCCGTTCAGGGATTGTGTGGATGAGGCGGCAAAAGCAGGGGTCAGTGCTATTATTCAGCCGGGGGGCTCTATCAAAGATGCCGAATCCATAGAAGCTTGCAACGAACACGGTATTTCCATGGTGTTTACGGGAATGAGGCATTTTAAACATTAATAATACAAAGCCACGGGTGGTTTCTTGTCCCATTTCGAAGGAGCCACGGGGACTGTCCCTACCGGTCAGTCTTTGTTGACCGGAGGGACTGTCCCCTGTGTCCGCGAAATTCTAATAATAGGCAGGTGTACATATGAAAATTTTAGTGGTAGGCGGTGGCGGCCGGGAACACGCAATCATTTGGAAACTCAATCAGAGTCCGTCGGTAAAAGAAATATACTGCGCTCCCGGAAACGTAGGTATAGGGGAGATTGCAAAAAATGTCGGTATCTCCTCAAATAACATAGAGAAGCTTGTAGAATTTTCCCGGGAAATAGGGATTGATTTAACCATAGTAGGACCGGAAGAACCTTTAGTGAGGGGAATAGTGGATAAATTTCGACAAAACGGATTGAGAATAATAGGCCCAACCAAACATGCGGCGCAGCTTGAAGGCAGCAAGATTTTCGCCAAGGAGTTTATGAAAAAATATGATATTCCAACGGCACGGTATGATATTGCCAATACGTTTGAAGAGGCAAGCAAAATTATAGGAAACAGTTCCTATCCCGTGGTAATCAAAGCCGACGGTTTAGCAGCGGGGAAGGGAGCATTTATTTGTGAAAATAAAGAGGAAGCCCTAAATATGGCAAAGGAATTATTGGAGAAAAAAATATTAGGCGAATCCGGAGAAAATATAGTTGTAGAAGAATTTTTATACGGCACGGAGACATCCATACTGTGCTTTATAGACGGTAATACCATTATTCCTATGGAAAGCAGTCAGGATTACAAGCGGGCATTTGATGAGGATAAAGGGGAGATGACCGGCGGGATGGGCACCTATTCGCCCAATTATGTATACACGGAAGAGGTTGCTAAACAAGCAAGAGCGAAGATTTTGCAGCCTACACTGACGGGCATACAAAAAGAAAAGATGGATTATAGAGGAATCATTTACGTTGGGCTCATGATTACGGAGGAGGGCCCGAAGGTTTTGGAATACAATGTGCGTTTTGGGGATCCGGAAACCCAGGTACTATCGCCTAGGCTGAAAACGGATTTGATAGAAATATTTGATAGAATAGAAGAAAGAAAACTGAAAGATATAAATATCGATTGGTCTGAGGAAGGGACGGTTTGTGTTATATTGGCTTCCGAGGGATACCCCGGTGATTATGAAAAAGGATTTGAAATCAAGGGATTAGAGGATATACCAAAAGATTTATTGGTATTCCATTCCGGAACAGCCGAAGATAACGGGAAAATCGTAACGAACGGCGGTAGAGTCTTGGGCATGGTAGGGAAAGGTAAAACCATAGAAGAAGCCAGAGAAAAGGTTTACAGAAATATAGATAAAATCAGTTTTGAAGGGGCCTTTTATCGCAGGGATATCGGCATAAAATAGCAGAATGCGCGGGACACAGATGCGGACGGGGGTGGCAAGGGGACGCTTTGTTTGCCATCAAATTGGCAAGTTCGTATCCATAGTTTTAGAAGGCTTGTCCCCAGATTCCGTATGGAAGGATCACAGGGACTGTCCTACTAATCAGTCTTTATTGAACGGAGCGGCCATAAGAACCACTGGAAACTGTATTCTTGGTCAGCTTTTTTAAACGGGAGGCCCTTTCGGGTTTTTCGCAATTGTTCGGCCACTAATAATATATATTTTATTAGGAAGATAATGTTATTATGGTTTTGATATACTCTCCGGAACCAATGTATTTCTTTAATTACCGGTAATAGGAAAGCTTGATTCCTTGTGTTTGCTAACAGTTTAAGAGGTGATTAGATGATAAATTTTCCAACAATAAGGCCCTTTATAGATAGTGATATGGAGGGCTTGCAACAACTGATCTATCAGACCATAGATGCCTCCTACACAAATGTTTATGGGCCTAACTCTATTCAATACTTTAAGGATTACCATTCCGGCAGTCAAATACTGGCCGATGCCAAGCTGGGGCAGACGGTGGTAATGGACTTAAACGGACAGATTATCGGCACCGGAACCATATGCGAACAGAATATATGTAGAGTTTTTATTTCTCCCGCATTTCAGGGCCAAGGTTTCGGGCGTATGGTTATGGAGGTTTTGGAAAAAAAGGCTTTGTTGATGGGCCTTCTCCATTTGCATCTTGATGCATCACTACCTTCACAATCATTCTATCGGCATCTTGGCTATCAGACCCGAGAAAAAAGATTTATTCAGATAAATGATAATGAAAGACTGGACTACTTCTATATGGAAAAGACTTTAAGCTCAAATTTAGCAATCAATAATGAATTCATATCCCTGTACGAAAAGCATATTAGAATTAGGGAAGCTAAAGCAACTGATACCGCAGCCATGGCAAGAATTAATGTAGCAACCTGGCGCGAAAATTACAAAGAATTTCTTCCCCGTCAGTTAATGGAAAATGTATCCTGTTCACAAAAGCAGGCAGAGATTGAAGATTTTTTTGCCGGTTGGGAGAAGAACCGGGCAATTGCGTTGGTCACAGAAGATGAGAGCAATGAAATTATTGCTTTTATCATGGCAGGTAAAAACCGCCGTCAAGACCTGGCGTACATGGGCGAAATCTATAACTTGCATGTAGCACCAGCTTTCCAAAATCAAGGTATAGGGCTTTTCTTGGTGTACCGGGTTATTCAGATTTTTAAGCAAAGAAACTGGAATACCATGGTGGTCTGGACTCTGGAGCAAAACCCCAGTCGTCGTTTTTATGAGAAATTGGGTGGGCGTGTTATCGCCCGTGATATTGATAAATATCAGGGATTTGCGGCTCCTGTGATTGCATATGGTTGGCAGGAATTACCCTTTGGTGGCAAGGGGACGCTTTGTTTGCCATCAAATTGCCAATGAGACTATAGGGACCGGTAACATGGCCGGTCTTTTTTGACCGGGTTCCCTGTACCCGTAGTCTTACGAGTCCCGAGCGATATCCGGTTTCTAATCCGGCATATCAATTTCCAATAAGAAAGAGGTTAAATCCATGAGTAAAATCTTAGGTATAATAGGAGGAATGGGGCCCCTGGCCACAGTGAACTTATTCAATAAAATAGTTATCAATACGGACGCACGGAGCGATCAGGAGCATATACATATGTTGATAGATAATAATGTAAATATCCCCGATAGGACTGCTTTCTTATTGGGAAAAGGCGAGGATCCCACCAAAGAATTGATTAAATCGGCAACCAGGCTCGAAAAAGCGGGCGCTGATTTTTTAATTATGCCCTGCAACACAGCGCACCATTTTTATCAAGTTATAAAGGAAAAGATAAATATTGATTTTTTAAATATGATCGAAGAAACTGTAAGATTTATACAATTAAAATATCCGGGCGTTAAAAAAGTTGGATTATTGAGCACAGATGGGACCCTAAAAGCTAAAATATATGATTCGTACTTTAATAAGCAAAATATTCAAGTTATAAATCCCCGAAAAAAGATACAGGATTCCGTTATGGATATAATATATGGAATTAAAGCAGGAAAAAAAGAAATTCAAATAGATGCAATATATAATGCGGCGGAAGAATTTAAGGCAAAAGGAATAGGGGTATTTGTGTTAGGTTGCACGGAACTCTCTATAGTAAATGAAATGTTTAAATTAGAAGAAGAATTTGCAAGTGCAGCGGGTGCTGAAAATATAGCGGGTGCTGAAAATATAGCGGATGTCGAGAATATAGCAGATATCGGGAATATAGCAGGTGATGAGAATATAGCCGGTGAAACAAATATTGCAAATGATGCGGATGCCATAAATGCTGCAGATTTCATACATGCTGTGGATGCTTTAAATGTGATAGTGAGGCGAGCCATAGAATTTGCAGGAAAAAACCCCTCAAAAAGAATCCCACTTTAATTTAAAAAAATTTTAAAAACAATGTATAGACTTCTTTTTTCAGGTCAATAATTAAAACAGGAGGAAGGGTTTAGATTGTAATATGGGTATTTTTTCTTGTCCCCCTTTAATACCTTATTGCGAATTTAAATCTCTTCCTTATTTATGACTGAACCCGTTTCGGAAATCGGAGGGCGAGGCTCAAAACTTGAAGCTCAAA
>JALNXC010000170.1 GCA_023230535.1 Alkaliphilus sp.
ATATTTTATATCTTTTTGTTTATCGGAGTAGCGGAAAGCCTCCACTATAAGAGGAGGTTCGATATTATATTTATAGAGCAATTCAACAATTTTCAGCTTTTCATTAGGAACTCATTCCCTGGCAATAATCTTGTTTATTTCTACGAACATATCCCTGATTTCCGGAATCTTATTAGCTTCTACCAGATCGGTAGGGGATAGGGAATAGGAACCCCGCTGTTTTTTATCAACGCTGTCTTTTTGCGGGGTACCATACATAAGTTCATAATTATTATCGATATAAAGTTGTTTTAAATTAACAAATTCTACGGTATAGTTGTTCTCGTCTCCATCTTCGGATTTATGTTTTATTATAATGTTTTTACCTTCCCAAAAATCCCAGGCAGAGAGCACATCGGACAGAGGAATATTGAGATGCCTTGCAATGGATGAATTATTTACATTCATATCAGGCTCACGATTCAAAGCATATTTATAACCCAGCAGATACACCTGTACAAAGGTCCCATTTGTCATGGGCATATAAATATCTATGAAAATATTTTCAATCGGCGTATCTCCCAAATCAATAGAAGTACTTCCCTTGATAAAAGACATAATTATCACTCCATTTTATTATAGCCCCATATACATAATTTTAAAATTCAATAAAAATGCGTCTGTCCATCTATAATTATATCACATAACTCTATTTTCTGTTTGAGGTCACTGAAAAAGTATCTCACTGTTTTCGGTGTTTAAATAAAATAGCGGTTAATTGTCATGCAGGGTGCAAATTTTAATCTTTATTTTTGACAAGGCAGATGGTTCGTCTGCCGTTACAATAATTTTATAATATATTAAATGGGAATTATGTAATAAAATAAAATTTTTGAAATAAAATTTTAATGATATGTCAAATAACCGGGAGGTAATTCAAATGAGAGTCGGCAGGGCAATTGCCAAGAAATTGCATCTATTAGCTATCATATTTATAACATTTACATTATCGGTATCGGTACATTATATATTGGATACGGGTCAGGCACAGAAAGTTTTCAGTACATTTACAAAATCCGAGCAAGTTCCCCGATACATAATCAATGTTGTATTTGACGAACAAAATATGCTGTTAGAGGCAAAACAACGGATACATTATGAAAATACAACGGAGGGAACAATAAAAGATCTGTATTTTCATCTATATGCTAATGCTTTTAACGATATCGGCACTGCCCCCTTTGAAGCCGGGGACATGGAGAGGGCATATCCTAACGGGTTCGACGAAGGCGGGATAGAGATCATAAGTGTAAAAAAAGGAAACAAAAAAGTAAATTATAAAATTATGGGTGAGGGAAATACAAATTTGAGGGTCACACCTAAAAACCCCATTGAACCCGGCGCATCAATTGAATTAACCATGGAGTTTAAGGTAAAGCTTCCTAATTCCATAGGGCGAATGGGCTATGGTGAAAACACCGTAAATATAGCAAATTGGTATCCGGTACTGTCCGTGTTGGATGAAAATGGCTGGAATTTGGAACCTTATCACAGTATAGGGGATCCGTTCTATAGCAATATATCGGGATATAGTGTGAATATATCCATTCCCGAACAATATAAACTGGCTTCCACCGGAAATATTATAAAAGTAAATGCAGATAAGAACGGGAAAACATATAAGATAAAAGCCGATAATGTTAGAGATTTTGCTATTGTTTTGAGCAAAAAGTTCTTTATAAATAGGGGGGACATGGATGGCACAGAAGTGATCTCCTATACTATTGACGGGCTTAAAAATGAGCAGGCGTTAAACTACGGAATGGATGCTTTGCAAATATTTAACAGGAGCTTTGGAAAATATCCATATAAACAGCTGTCCGTAGTAGCCAGTGATTTTTTCGTAGGCGGGATGGAGTATCCGAATTTAGTTATGATAGGGCAAATGCTTTATGAAATGGATGAGGATTTTTCCTTGGAATATGTGATTGCACATGAAATAGCGCATCAATGGTGGTACGGGATGGTTGGAAATAACGAAATAAAGGAACCTTGGTTGGATGAAGCCCTTACAGAGTATTCTACCCTCATGTATTTTGAAGAAAAATACGGGGGGCATATTGAAGAACAGGTATATGAAAAGATGATAAAGGCCCAATATGAGGATTTCTTAGGTAGAAGATCAGGCGGGGACGGGGGCATATTAAAAAGTTTGGACGAATTTGACGATCAGTTGCAATATAGCAGTATAGTATATGGAAAAGGCGCTATGTTTATAAGGGAACTCAGAAGAGAAATGGGGGATGAAGCTTTTATAAAGGCTTTGAGGGAATATTTCGATATGTATAAGTTTAAAAATGCATCGACAGAAAATTTCTACAATACATTACAAAAAAACACGGATAAGGATTTAAAAAAAGAATTTTCGAAATGGTTAAATTTAAAAATTGAATAATATTTATAACTAAAGGGTAAGCTAAGGCTTGTAACATGAGCCTTCTTACCCTTTTATGGTGCTCTGATATTGTCAAATAAAATAGAAAATTATATTTTACAAAGTTATATTTTGTGGTATAATGGACAAGGTAATTGTTACAAAAAGGTTACAAAATTTTTAAGTAACTCTTAAGAAGATAAAATCAAATTATGTTTAAGGATTGCTTAAGCATTTTGAGAGGAGAACCACAGATGAAAAATAATATGGGTGATGAGTCCGAAGGCCTGCCGCAAAAAATTATGCAGGAAATTAAATCAATCTACGGCAAATACAGGAATACGGCGATCAATACATTTCAAAGCACACTTGACAGCATAAAAAATAATTCAATTTACGGAAAACTCAGAGAAAACAGAAAATTTATATACAAAATAATCGGTGGAGCGGTTGTATCCTTAGCTTTAACATCTTTTATCTTTTTAAAGGTCAATAATTCATACATAGCTTATAGTGTAGAGATAGACGATGATGTTCTGGCCGTAGTCAGGGACGAAGATGATTTTGCAGATGCATTAGAAACAGTCAAAAAAGAGGTTCTATCGCTATATGGGCAGGAAGCGATGTTAAATGAAAAACCTGTTTTTATCAAAACAAAGGCTAAGAAAGAACAAATAACGCAGTATGAAGATATGATAAGAAATATTAAGTCGCGATTTGACATTAAATTAAAAGCTACTGTTATTAAAGTCGATGGGGAAGAAATAATAGTTGTTAAAGACGACAAAATTGCCGATAGAATATTAGACAGTATTAAAGATTCTTTTATTGGTGGAGAAGAGGCAAAATATGATTATGTTGATTTTGTGGAAAAAGTAGAGGTTACGGAGATAGCTGTAGATTTCAGCGATATTATGGATGAAGAAGAGGCGTTGAAATTAATAGCAATCGGTACGGACGAAGAAAAAATTCACAAGATAGAAAAAGGGGAAAATACGTGGACCATAGCTATAAAATATGGCCTGGAGATGGATGACATCATGAAAGCCAACCCCGGTATAGATCCTAAAAGATTGCAAATCGGACAGGAAATCAGTTTAGTAGTACCTAAACCTTTAGTTTCCGTTAAAACCAAAGAATATATAGAGCTCGTAGAAGGGATACCATTTGAGACCGAATATGAGCAAACCGATGTCCTATATAAAGGGGACAAAAAAATAATAGATCATGGTGAAGAGGGAGAACGTGAAATAAAGGGATATTTAATCAGAGAGAATGGTGTAGAAACCGACAGAGAAATAGTGGAAGAAAAGATTCTTTCGGAACCTAAGACCAGGGTTATAGCGGAAGGAACTAAACCGAGGCCCGCCACGATGGCTACAGGATTTTTTGCTAATCCGACGAGGGGGCGTTTAACTTCAAAATTCGGCATGAGATGGGGGAAAAAACATACGGGTATAGATATAGCGGCCTCCAGGGGCACTCCCATCTACGCGGCAGATGCCGGCAAAGTATCTTTTTCGGGCAGGAAAGGTTCCTACGGTAATCTGGTGATTATAGACCATGAAAATGGATATCAGACCTATTATGCCCATAACAACAAAAATTTAGTGAAAAAAGGCGATCGGGTCTATAAAGGGCAAAAAATCGCAGAGATGGGCAGTACGGGAAGAAGTACGGGAACACATCTGCACTTTGAAGTAAGAAAGAATGGCAAAACTCAGAATCCGCTGACCTATCTCAACTAGTGACAGGAAAGTGTCCTTGAAACAATATCTTACATAATGAAATATTCCGCCAGAA
>JALNXC010000171.1 GCA_023230535.1 Alkaliphilus sp.
AAATAAACAAGGGAGAACACGAAGCAGGATATAAGGATTTTGACTATGCCGATCTATCCGACGAAAATGCCGAAACTGCCAGGGAAGATTTAGTAAAGACAAAGGGTTTCTTTATTCTGCCCAGTGAGCTTTTTAAAAATCTAAAAGAAAGAGCGGAGGAAGATGATAACTTAAATGAAACCCTGGAAGCCATCTTTGAAAATATCGAGGCTTCGGCTCAAGGAATAGATAGTGAAACTAATTTTAGGGGTCTCTTTGATGATATGGATGTAAACTCCAATAAATTAGGTGGAAGTGTTATAAAAAGAAATGAAAAATTGGTCAAGCTTATCAATTCCGTAGCTGATATGAAGCTGGGTAGCTATCAAAATAACACTATAGACGCCTTCGGTGATGCCTATGAATATTTAATGGCTATGTATGCTTCTAATGCCGGCAAATCCGGTGGTGAATACTTCACACCCCAAGAGGTGTCGGAACTCTTAACTAGAATAGCTCTGGTCGGGAAAAAAGAGATAAATAAGGTTTATGACCCTGCCTGTGGTTCCGGTTCTCTACTTCTACAATCAGCAAAAATTCTTGGTAGGGATAATGTGAGACAAGGTTTTTTTGGTCAGGAGATAAATTTAACTACCTATAACTTATGTAGAATCAATATGTTCCTCCATGATGTGGATTATGATAAATTTGATATCGCCCATGCCGATACTTTGATCGAACCGGCTCATTGGGATGATGCACCCTTTGAAGTAATTGTGTCTAATCCCCCATATTCAATTAAGTGGGCAGGGGATAATAATCCTATCTTAATAAACGATCCCAGATTCTCTCCAGCCGGAGTTTTAGCACCTAAATCCAGAGCGGACCTGGCGTTCATCATGCACTCGCTTGCTTGGTTATCTACTAACGGAACAGCTTCTATTGTATGTTTCCCGGGGGTTTTATACAGAGGCGGAGCAGAAAAAAAGATAAGGAAATATTTAATAAATAATAATTATATAGATGCTATTATCCAATTATCTGACAACCTATTCTTTGGAACTTCTATTGCGACTTGTATCATGGTCCTTAGAAAGTCTAAGTCGGAGAATTCTACCTTTTTTATTGATGCATCAAAGGAATCTGTAAAGGTGACAAATAACAACAAACTAACTGATGAAAATATTAAAAGGATACTGAAAGTTTATAAAAACAAGGAAGAGATTCAATACTTTTCAAAGCTGGTTCCTAATGATGAAATTGCCAAAGAGGATTATAATTTATCCGTATCGATTTATGTTGAGATAGAAGATACAAGAGAAAAGATAGACATAAAAGTTCTGAATAAAGACATAGAAAAAATAGTAAAAAGACAGGAAGATTTAAGGAAAGAGATAGATAGAATTGTAGCAGAAATTGAGGTGGGGTAAATAGTGGGAAAAGAATCGCAATTTCTTATATACAAAACACCGGACAATGATATTTCTGTAAATGCAATTATGAAAGATGAAAGCATTTGGCTTACTCAAAAAGCGATGGCGGAATTATTTGATTGTATTTCTGATAATATATCTGTTCATTTAAAAAACATTTATTAATGAAGGCGAATTAAATGAAAATGCAACTACCGAAGAATTCTCGGCAGTTCAAAAAGGGGGGAATCGTCAAATAAAAAGAAATTCGGATTTTAACAGGGAAACAAAGAGGTTGATAGATAGAGGCGGTGGAAGTAATGAGTAAATTAGATAAATTGATAGGGGAGCTTTGTCCTGATGGGGTGGAGTATGTAAAGCTAGGAGATATTTTGGAAAATAATAATGCTAAACACAGCATTACAAAAAAAAATTATGAAGATTCAGGTAAAGTACCTATTATAGATCAGAGCCAATTATATGTGGCAGGTTTTACTAATAATCTATTAGCAGTACCACCGATAATTCCTACTATAATATTTGGTGACCATACAAGAATTGTAAAATATATTGATTTTGAATTTGCTCAAGGGGCAAGTGGTACAAGAGTTTTTGTTCCAAAGGAGCCTGAGGTTAATACTAAATATATATATTATGTTTTTTCAAATCTTGATATTCCCTCAAGAGGATATAATAGACATTGGAGCATTGTGAAAGAAATGAAAGTCCCCCTCCCCCCTCTCCCGGTCCAAGAGGAAATTGTCAGCATTTTGGACAATTTCACAGAACTTACAATAAAATTACAAGAAGAACTTAATAAAGAGCTTACAGCTCGTAAAAAGCAATATGAATATTATAGAGATGAACTTTTGACCTTTGGAGATGAGGTGGAGTGGAAGATGTTAGGGGATATTTCCCAATATTCAAAAAACAGAGTTGAGGCAAAAAAACTTGATGAAAACAATTATGTTGGTGTAGATAATCTTTTACCAGATAAAAAAGGCAAAGCAAAATCCGAATTTGTACCAACTGATGGCAGACTTACTAAATTTAAAGAGGAAGATATACTAATTGGAAATATTAGGCCATATTTAAGAAAAATATGGTTTTCTAGTATGCAAGGAGGAACAAATAGTGATGTCTTAGTGATACAAGTAACAAATAATATCAACCTATTACCAAGGTTTCTATTTCATATTTTGTCATCGGAAAGTTTTTTCTTTTATAATATCCAACATTCAAGAGGTGCAAAGATGCCACGGGGAGATAAAAAAGCTATTATGAGGTTTCAAATCTCCGTCCCTCCTCTTTCCGAACAAGAACGAATAGTATCTATCCTAGATAAATTTGATGCCCTGGTCAACGACATCTCCATAGGCCTACCGGCAGAGATAAAGACCAGACAAAAGCAGTATGAATACTATAGGGAAAAACTGCTCACCTTTAAGGAATTGGATAGAAAGGAGGCTTAGAGATGACTTCTTATAACATAGTTGCTTCTATCGATGATGTAACTGTTGTGGCTGAATATACGCCGGAATACAGAGTTGAAGGTCAAAGATATCAAAGTGAAGCCGCTCTTGAAAAAGAGTTTATTAGACTGCTTACAGAGCAAGGCTATGAATATTTAAATCTTTCATCAGAGCCGGATTTTATAAATAACCTGAGAATTCAGTTAGAAAAGCTCAATAATTTTTCCTTTTCCGATGGGGAATGGGATAGGTTTTTTAAAGAATCCTTAGCTTCTGCCAATGAAGGAATAGTGGAAAAGACCAGGAAGATACAGGAGGATTATATTCAGGTACTCAGACTTGATGACGGGGCCTCTAAGAATATCTATTTGATAGATAAGAAGAATATACACAATAACAGGCTGCAGGTCCTTAACCAGTATGAAGAAGATGGTGGAACATATAAGAGTCGCTATGATGTGACTGTTTTAGTCAATGGCCTTCCCCTGATTCATATAGAATTAAAAAGAAGGGGAGTGGCAATCAGGGAAGCCTTTAATCAGATCAACCGCTATCAGAGGGATTCTTTTTGGGCCTCTCATGGATTTTTTGAATATGTCCAGATCTTTGTCATATCCAATGGGACTCATACCAAATATTATTCTAATACGACAAGGGATGCTCATATCAGGAAGCAGGTACCCGGCGGGCGAAGAAAAAGTAAGAAAACCGGCGTGGAGGATATGAAGATTATAAAATCATAGTAACCACCATTCAAAAATTAGATGTTTTTATCAAGAGGAATAAGAAACACGATATCTATAATAAACATGTAGTCTTAATCTTTGATGAATGTCACAGGTCTCAGTTCGGGGAAATGCACAGGGCTATCATCAAGAGTTTTAAAAACTACCATATATTTGGCTTTACAGGGACCCCTATCTTTGCAGCTAATGCGCCATCGGGAGGCAATCCCGCTTTCTCAACAACGGAGCAGGTATTCGGAGAAAAACTTCATACCTATACCATAGTAGATGCTATAAATGACGGTAATGTCCTGCCCTTCAGAATCGATTTCATCAATACTATAAAACCACCTGCCTATATAATAGATGAAAAAGTTTATGCCATAGATAGGGAGAAGGCCCTAGCCGCACCAAAGCGGATAACGGATGTTGCAGACTATATCCTGGATCATTTTGATCAAAAAACCAAGAGGCAAAGTTATTATTCATATACGGCAAAATGGGAGGAAGAAGTAGAAGGTTCTAAGAAAAGGATAGAAAAAAAGGAGACCAGAAGATTGGCAGGCTTTAATTCTATCTTCACAGTAGCTTCTATTCCCATGGCTATTAAGTATTACAAGGAAT
>JALNXC010000172.1 GCA_023230535.1 Alkaliphilus sp.
AAGGAATTGGTATACGAACATGAAAGGGTGGATGATTTACAGATAAATAATTTGAAAATCATACAGAATCCGGGGGGATTTTGTTTCGGTATAGATGCTGTTTTGCTGGCCAATTCTGTTAAATTGAAGAAAAATGCGAAGATTGTAGACTTGGGCACCGGTACGGCGATCATTCCCATACTTTTGGCAGGCAAGAGCAAAACGAGCCATATCACGGCATTGGAGATACAAAAAGAAGTAGCCGATATGGCTGAAAGAAGCGTAAAATTAAATAAATTGGAGGACAGAATTAAAATATTGAATATCGACCTGAAAGATGCGGATAGGTTTCTGGAGGTCAATGAATATGACATAGTGATATCAAATCCGCCATATATGCATCCGGAAGGATTTATCAACCCGAATGATAAAAAGGCTATATCCAGGCATGAAGTAAAATGTACGTTAAAAGACGTTGTGAGGGCGGCATCCAAGCTTTTAAAACATAATGGCAGGTTTTTTATGGTACATAGACCCATACGCCTGGTAGATGTGATGTTTTATTGCAGGCAATATAAACTTGAACCCAAGTATTTACAGTTTGTGCATTCCACCTATAATAAAAAACCGAACCTTTTATTGTTAGAATGTATAAAATCGGCTAAGCCGGAGCTCAAAGTATTGGATCCCCTATATGTGTACGATAAGGAAGGTAAATATACGGATGAAATCTTTCACACATACGGGAAAACACATATAGAAGAAGAGGATGAATTTCATGAATAAAGGAAGACTTTATATCTGTCCCACACCGATAGGAAATTTAGAAGATATAACTATAAGGGTATTGAAAGTATTGAGGGAAGTCGATTTAATCGCAGCAGAGGATACAAGGCATACTCTGAAGCTCTTGAATCATTTTAGAATTCAAAAACCCCTGACAAGTTATCATGAACATAATTTCAGAACAAAAGGGATCATATTGATCAACAAATTATTAGAGGGTAAAAGTATCGCCTTAGTCTCGGATGCAGGTATGCCGGGCATTTCGGACCCGGGTTCGGATATAATAAAATTATGCATAGAGGAAGAGATACCTTTTGAGGTTTTACCCGGTGCTATGGCAGGTATTTTGGCTCTCGTGGGCTCGGGATTAGATACGACCAAGTTTACCTTTGAAGGATTCTTGGAAAAGGATAAAGGGAACCGCAGAAAGCGATTAAAAACAATACAGAAGGAAGATAGGACTTTAGTTTTCTATGAAGCGCCTCATAGAGTTATTCATACATTAAAAGATATGGCAAGCATATTAGGCAATCGCGAGGCAGTGATAGCCAGGGAATTGACTAAAATACATGAGGAGTTTATCAGGGGTAATATGATAGAGCTCATAGAATATCTGACATTAAATCCTCCCAAGGGCGAAATTGTATTATTATGTGAAGGTGCTGATTTAGAAAAATTGGCCATGGAAGAAAAAAACAGATTAGAACAGATTACTATAAGGGAACATGTACTTCTATTCATGAAAGACGGACTGGATAAAAAAACTGCGATAAAGGAAGTAGCAAAACGCAGAAATATTTCTAAACGGGTTGTATACAAGGAATCCATCGGGTTATAAATAAATAATATTTTACTGCAGTTTTGAACCGTTTTACAATGCTAAAGGCCCCACCAAACTTGATAGTAACCTCAGCTGATTTGTATTTGTTTTGAATCGTTTTACATGTTAAAGGCCCCACTTTACGGCAGGGCCCTTTTAAATGTAATTATAAAAAAGTGCATCACAATAAAAATTATTTTTTTAATTCGGATACGCAATTGGAACAAATATTTCTATTTTTAAATATTATAATATCCTTTGCATTATTACAGAATATACAAGCCGGTTCATACTTTTTTAAAACAATATTTTCCCCATCCACATATATTTCTAAAGCATCCTTTTCTGCAATTCCTAATGTACGCCTGAGTTCTATAGGTAAAACTATACGGCCAAGCTCATCTACCTTCCTCACAATACCTGTTGATTTCAATTGAAATTCCTCCTCATCTTAATAAAGCATCTTAAATAATCAATGCTTACCTATTGGTAAATTTTGTAGCAATACATGCCAATACTACAAAATTCGACAAATCTTCCTTAAATAATACCAAATATCCCATTATTAGTCAACATAAAAATAAAATGTATTATATTTCTTTTTTTGTACAGTTAATATTACAACCTTCCATCATTTTATTTTTTAGGTCCCAAAGTTTTTTAGATAAGTCGACTTTATAAAGATGGGGGCGCTTTAAACGCTTATACTCTGCCCAGAGGGAGTCCAATTCTTTTTGGGTATATTCGCATATTTCTTGTATATCCCTTCTTCTATATACTAAATTACCGTCTTTATATAGAGGTACCAACATTTCTCGGATATTATAATTTGTAAAGGTTTTCTTTTTCCAAGTGTGCAGCGGATGGAATATGGTTAAAGGCGCATCAGTGTTAATTTCTTCATCATCCAGCATAATTAAATCGGCTTCGGCCTTATTGCTCTTCGCATCATATATACGTATCACTTTTTTATATCCGGGGTTTGTAATCTTTTCCGGATTTTCGGAAATTTTTATTTTAGGGATGAGTTCACCGTCTCTTTGAACTGCGGATAATTTATATACTCCGCCCAGAGCAGGACAATCCTTAGATGTTATGAGATTGGTACCTACTCCCCAGGCGTTGGCAGCGGCACCCTGCAGTTTTAGATTGTCGATTGTTTCCTCGTCCAGATCGCTGGAACCCACTATAACGGTATCTTCAAATCCTTCGGCATCTAACATCTTACGGGCTTCTTTTGATAAATATGCCAAATCACCGGAATCGATACGAATACCTTGAGGTTTATAGCCCTTTTCTCTCAGTTCTTTAAATACTGTGATTGCGTTGGGTATCCCGCTTGTCAATACATTATAGGTATCTACCAGGAGCAATGTATTATCGGGATATGTTTCGGCATAAGTACGGAATGCATCAAGTTCGGTTCTGAATTTTTGAATCCAACTGTGGGCGTGAGTCCCTATAACAGGCACATTAAACTTCTTGCCCGCATATACATTGGAAGTTCCTATACAGCCGCCTATAATGGCAGCTCTGGCACCATATATACCTGCATCCGGGCCCTGGGCACGTCTAAGGCCGAATTCAAAAACCGCATCGCCCCTGGCAGCGGAACAGATACGAGAAGCCTTGGTAGCAATTAAAGATGGAAAATTTATCAGGTTTAATATGGCAGTTTCAAACAATTGAGCCTCAATTATCGGTGCCTTGACCCTCAAGATGGGTTCATAAGGAAACATGATGGAGCCTTCTTCAACACAATAAATGGTTCCGGAAAATTTGAAATCCCCGAGATAATCTATAAATTTATCATCGAACAGATTCAGTCCTTTTAAATATGCCAAATCGTCCTCGCTGAAGCCGATATTTTCAATATAGTCGATTACCTGTTCTATTCCTGCTATTATAGTATAGCTATTTTCGCAGGGGTTTTTTCTAAAAAACATATCAAAGACAACAATATCTTTATCTATTCCACTTTTTAAATACCCGTTCATCATGGTCAATTGATAAAGGTCCGTCATTAAAGACAAGTTTCTCATTTTCATACCTTCCTTTAATTAGTATTTGTACAATAAAACGTTCTCATCAATAATTAAAATTATTATATCAAATAAAGTCATTATATCAAATAAAATCATTATGTCAAAGTTATACAGGGATAGACAACAATAGTGCCGGATTGCTCATGGATATAAGGCCTGCGGCCTTTGAATAAAAAACATATAGGAAGAGCCCCGTTCATATAATATATTATGTTAAATCATAAGGATGTCATCGGATTGAGGGGAGTTTTCTTATGAATATTATTTGGATAATAATGATTTTTATAGGTATTATAGCGGCAATCATTACAGGTAAACCCGAGTTGATCAATGATGTGATAATTCATGACACCGGGGAGGCTGTGATGTTTGCAATAGGGCTCACAGGTATCATGTCGTTTTGGCTGGGGCTTATGAATATCGCAAAAAAATCGGGGCTCATCGGCAGCATTACAAAATCCATGACACCTATAACGAGATATTTATTTCCTGATGTGCCTCCCGAACACCCTGCTATAGGTGCAATGATGATGAATATGGTGGCGAATATGTTCGGAGCA
>JALNXC010000173.1 GCA_023230535.1 Alkaliphilus sp.
CGCCATGAAGGTGTTGGCTGCCAGGCCGGAACCGGCTAAGGATTTTATAGACGCTTATATATTGTGTAAAGATTTAGGTATTACAACCAGAACAGAACTATTGGGCATAATTTCTGATTATATACCCCTAACACTTTTAGGAGAGAGGCAGATAAATTTTATTAAATACTTGGGAAAGGATCTGGGTTATGATTGGGAATAGGTATTTAAGGGATTTATTCGAATATCCGGATGAAGATACAGGCATAAATCAATTATTAGAAATGTTAAAATTTAAAGATATGAAATTTATAGATAGTTTATATAAACCTGTAAATATAGACAATTGTGATGATGAAGAGATAAAATACTTGACAAAGATATCGGCCCGGATAGATTATTGTTTACAGTTACATAACATGGATGTTCCCGATTGGTTGAGGGATAAAAGACTGGTGTTTGAAAAACCTTATTTTCATCCTAAAAGAATAACTGATTTTGAAAAGGTAAAGTTACAATATACCAATCCAGGGCCCTTTAAAGCACGAAATGTTTATTTTGATTTGGAAGGTATTAAAAGGGTTTAAGTTGATTAAGGATGTGAAAACAATGTATCTTTCTGAAAATGATAAAAATATTATTGTGGATTTTTTGGTGGAAAAATTGGAACCGAAATTTATTTATCTCTTTGGTTCTTTTGCGAAAGGTGAAGGAAGGGCTGACAGCGATATAGATTTGGCCGTTTATTTGGAGGAGGAAATTAGTCCTTATAAACTTTTTATTGTTGCCAATGAACTTTCTTTTGAAGTAAAAAAGGACGTTCAAATTATAGACTTAAAAAAAATAGACACCGTATTTGCTGCACAAATTGTTGGAAATAGAGAAGAATTATATTCTATTGATGAATACTTAAAAGCAAATTATAATATGAAAATCTTCAGGGAATATGCCAAATTAAATGAGGAGAGGCAAATCATCCTAGATAGAATTGAGAAGGAAGGGAAGATCTATGGATAAGGATGTTCTATATAACAAAATTGAAATCATCGAAAGATGTCTGATCAGAATAAAAGAAGTTTATGCCGACAACCCGAAAAATTTGGAGGATTATACTAAGCAGGATTCTATTGTTTTAAACATTCAGAGAGCAATTGAGGCTTCTATAGATATTGCCATGCATATAGTTTCTGAAAAGAAATTAGGAATACCTAAAAGTAGTAGAGATGCTTTTGAAGTTTTGGAATATAATAAAATTATCAATAATGAAATACTAAAAAAACTTAAAAATATGGTGGGATTTAGAAATATTGCCGTACATAATTATAGACAAATAAGTTTAGATATATTACAAAAGATTGTAGAAACAAACTTAGCTGATTTCAATGAATTTATTTGTATGATCAGCAAGATTATATAGCAATAATTTTTCACAAATGACCGATACAAGATAAACAAGAAAGAAAGGAGGCTACCAAATCGCAGTTTTTTATAGCCTTTTGGTAACGGTAAAATGAATAGAAAATTATCCAATAAAACTGTTACAAGATTATTAGGATTAGCAGCCTTCATTGCAACAGGGGGAGGGCTGATTGTCTCAACGGCAATCAATGAAGAAAATTTTTATAAAACAGAAATTTTAATAATCATAGGATGTTTTTTCGCTATAAGTTTAGTAGATCATTTCAGGAAATTGGTGCCGGGGGATGATAAAAATGAAAATTAACAGGAGAAGCATATATGTTTTTATATGTTCTTTTGTGGGTGTTACCTTGACATGGTTTATAAATCATGAAATGGGACAGGGGGCGGTTATTGCCAATGGCCTGGTAGGCGTGATGGCCGCTGTTTTTCTCCCAAACGATTTAGCAGGTATAACATATACATCGTCCTTTGTCGGGATGAGCTCGCTGTCGGTAATTCCCTCTATGGCGGCAGCCGCGCTGGGAGGTGTGGTAGTATCGATAGTCCTTTTAACCACTGCGGAGATTTATGCGGGTATCGGTGGAAAGGGCGGAACCACGGCGGCATTATCCACAATAGTTACGAAAACAATAATAAGTATCTTTAGATAGAAGGTGTATATCATGGAAGAAATAATTATTTTAATAATATCGGTGATTGCCGGTATGGCCACTTACATAGCATCTAATATTTTAAAAAGGGGAGCCGTCATTGCCTCCGCTATCATAACTTTGGTATCCGGAATCATACTTCCCTATTTTTCTCCCGTAATAGGCAGCACAGCGGTAACTGCCGCTGCGTGTTCCTCCTATGCGGGAATGATTTCCGTCGAAAATGCACTTAATCTCCGGGAGATGGCCGTAATATCCTTGATGACGGGGATACTTTTTATAGCTGCCAACAGCGCATATGTGGGCATCGGGGGGAGATTAGGTACAATAGCTGCCATATCATGTTTTGCATGGCTCGGGTTTAAGAAAGTATTTGTAGAGATAGATGAATTGTTTGAATAGGGGGACAAATTTATGAAAAACAACAAAACAAAATCAATAGCATATTTGGGTATGCTATCCCTGTTAGCCAGTTTAATTATGGGTCTATTGGGATTTACAAATAGCACCAGGGATATAAACAATGTTAAGAATCAATTATTGAAAAACCATGTCGAAAACAATATAAATCTGACGATGAAGTATGTCAAAAGTTCCTACGGCACATTGACCCAGGGAGTTGGGACCCTGCTCGACAGCGACGGTAACAGTATAGAAGGGGAACACGAAGTAGTGGATACCATATTGGAGGACCTGGGGGACAAATCCACCATTTTTGTTAAGGTCAACGATGATTTTAAAAGGATTTCGACAAATATTATGTCTTCTGAAAACCAGAGGGCAATAGGTACATTTTTAGGCACCGATCATAACGCATATGAAACAGTGATGAGGGGTGAACTATATGCGGGAGAAGCGACTATACTGGGCGAAAACTATTATACGGCCTATCGGCCTATAAAAGATACCAATCAGAATGTGATAGGGTTATTGTTTGTGGGTGTGCCGATGGAGACATTAGATAATATTATAAAGGTGCATGATGCAAAGATGGACAAAATCAATATAACAATTATCATGCTGAGGGCTGTTTCCTTAGGTTCATTGATTGTGCTGGTGGGAACATCGGTTAATAGCAGAAAACCCGACAATCCTTCGGGACATTAATTAAAATAACCCCTCTACATGTTTGAATCATCATTTTCGGTTTTAAATGAGACAGATAAACAAAGCACGGTTAAAAAGCCCTGAGGGTTAAAAAATTCTTGTAGGAATTTAAAAGATAAATAACAAAATATGGCACAGTTCGTTCCGTATAGTGAGCTGTGCCGTTTTCTGATTAAGGCCATATTTCAGTATTGTGGCAAAGGGCAGGTCACATCTTGTCTTTATTAAAAATAATTGTGCAGTTCCTGAGGTGGATAACTTTATCTGACTATTGTTAATTTTTCTACTATTTAAAATTTTTTGTGTTATAATATATTTTACAATAATGTGCCATAATAGTTTCTTTTAGGATATTTGGCTTTATTTGATGCACTAGGGGGGTAATTAAAATGAAAAGGGTGGTCAGTGTAAGTATCGGTGATTCTAAAAGGGATCATTATGTTGAGACGGAGATAATGGGCGAAAAGTTTATCATTGAACGCATCGGTACGGATGGGGATATACAAAAGGCGATTGAATTGATAGAAAAAATGGACGGTAAAGTCGATGCAATCGGGATGGGGGGTATATCCTTGCACCTGTGGGCCGGAAACCGTTCGTATACCATCAGGGCGGCATTGCCTATTAAAAGGGCGGCTAAGATCACACCGGTAGTTGACGGTGCCGGTCTCAAAAATACATTGGAGAGAAGAATTATTACATATTTGCACAATAATAACATAGTTAATTTTACAAGAAAGAAGGTATTGGTTACCAGCGGATTGGATCGTTTCGGTATGGCGGAGAGTTTGGATTATCACGGAGCCGACATAATGTTGGGGGACTTAATATTTGCTCTCGGGGTAAATATCCCCATACATTCATTAAAGGGCCTGTATAGGGTGGCGGCTGTGGCGGCTCCCATTGCCTGTATGCTGCCCTTTCATATGATATATCCCAGGGGGGATGAACAAACTAAAAATAACGGCAGTAAATTTGCTAGGTATTATAATAACGCGGAAATTATAGCAGGGGATTTTCATTA
>JALNXC010000174.1 GCA_023230535.1 Alkaliphilus sp.
AGAGATAACTAGGAGGGAGGTTGATATTGTTAAAAGTCTTGTGGAAAATGGTCTTGTGATAGTGAGCGGATTAGCATTAGGTTGCGATGAAATGGCTCATAAGGCTTGTTTAGAATCTAATGGAAAAACAATAGCAATTTTACTCTCAAAACTGGGTAAAATATACCCGGCTAAAAATCGTAGTTTGGCAAGGGAGATAGTGAGTAGGGGTAGATTACTTATATCGGAATATTATGAAGATGCTGTTTTGAGACATGGGGCAAGTGAAAATTTTGCAAACTAGTTCGATTGACCATATTAAGTCGCTTGAAAACCCTAATTTGTCTTTAAAAACAGGTTCATATATCGGTGAACAGTTAACTATCCTATAAAAATAATGGAGAGATATGTTTTTGATTTAGATAACGGCTTAATATAAATTGTTGTGGGCTAAATGATGAGTCTTCTCGGGTCAAAGGTTATGGGATAATAGCAGATAATTTGATTGGGGTTTCTGATGACGGAAACCCGGATACAACTGACATTTCGGATGTCCAAAGTACACAAAGTAAAGTAAATAAAATTAAAGTAAATGAAAATAAAGTATATAAAAATAAAACAGATGAGAAGTATGAAAATTCAGACAAAAAAATATTATATATTGCCAAGGCCGGGGCAAAAAATATATCAAAATTCCAACAGAGTTTGCATTTGGCAGCGGGGGGTTTATATGAGGTTATGTTGTTTCAATATATGGTGGTCATTGAAATCTGTCTCCAATGGTCGGATGTCTCCAATAGCCTTTCCCCCCCAATGTTTCTCTATCTTCAATGGCTTGTCCTCAATGGTCTTCCAGGTTCCAGCGTAGAAATATAAATTTTATCCTTTACATTGAATATATATTCTGGTAATATAATATCAAGAACATATGTTCGAAGGCAATAATATAACAAATCAATTTTTAGATTACTTGCTACTATTTATAGGATAATTACAATTGTGTACATAAAGGAAACAAAAATAATTCCGGTACGAAACAATCTAATTTTTGTGAAATAGATGGCTATTATTTTGGCTATGTTACGACGGGGCCGGAAAATAATAAGGATAATTAATATGTTATAATTAACATATGGGGTGAGTTTATGAAAAAAAATCCATTAGTTTCTCCTGTCGTCAAATGGGTGGGAGGAAAACGGCAGCTATTACAGGATATTTTAAAACATATACCGGATAAATATTCTACCTATTATGAACCTTTTGTCGGCGGGGGCGCTGTTCTTTTCCACTTGCAACCCGGGAAAATGGTAATCAACGATATAAATGAAGAGTTGATGAATGTTTATAATGTTATATGTAATAATGTCGAGGAATTAATAGAGGATCTGAAAAAACATAAAAACGAAGCAGACTATTTTTATAAAATAAGGGAACTGGACAGGGATAGAGAAAAATATGCTCAACTGAACAATATTGAAAGGGCTTCACGGATCATTTATTTAAACAAAACCTGTTATAATGGGTTATTTAGGGTAAACCGGCAGGGGGAATTCAATACCCCCTTCGGAAGATATAAAAATCCAAATATTGCGAATGAAGCCACATTGAAGGCGGTAAATAATTATTTTAACAAAGCAAAAATCACACTTAAATGCGGGGACTTTGAAGAAGCTGTAAAGGGCATAAGAAAGGGCGGCTTTGTATACTTTGATCCCCCTTATGATCCAGTTTCGGAGAGCGCAAATTTTACAGGCTATGACAAAGGTGGTTTTGACAAGGACGAACAAATAAGGCTTAAAAAACTATGCGATAAATTAAATAATAGGGGCGTTAAGTTTTTACTCTCTAATTCATCTACAGAATTTATATTAGATCTGTATAAAGACTATAATATAACAATTGTTAAAGCTAAAAGGTCTATTAATTCAAAGGGTGATGGCAGAGGAGACGTTAATGAAGTGTTGGTGAAAAATTATGAGTAGTACAAAAAATAATCTTGCATGGATGCAATTGTTTGAAAAATATAAAATCCCGGAAAAAATCAGAAAACATGGCATCTTTGAAATTTCCGCTAAACAGATCAACGAATTTAGGGAAGCCAGGCTGATGACAAAATCCGATCATAGAAGGAATTTGCCAGTGATTTTTAAAAGGCATAGACTTTCTATTCTTCCGATTACTCGGGGAACTTATTTGATCTCTCAATTTAAAAACTATAAAGATTTTGAGGAGAAAGAGACAGAAATAATTAGGGTGCCATTCCCAATCTACATAGAAAGTGTTAACTATGAAAATATTACAAGCGAAGCAATGGCTTTGAATTGTGCTTATATTACGGGTATACTAGCTGATTTTATAAATGATGAGGGAATTTTACCAACAGTCAGCGGAAGAATGAGTTCCGGAACCTTCAGTTTTGAAATAGAAACGTTTTTAGGGCCTAATGCTTGTATCGATGTTTCTAATTCACAAATTGAAATTGACGGCGGTTACGAGGGTATTGAAAAATTAGCATTAGTTGAAGCCAAAAATTTTCTTTCTGATGATTTTTTAATAAGGCAGGTATATTATCCTTACAGGTTATGGCGAAATAAGACTAGTAAAAGGGTTTCTTCATTATACATGGTATATTCAAATGATATTTTTACATTTTATGAATACGAATTCCAGGAACCTAACAACTATAATTCAATTACTTTAATCAAACAAAAGAAATACAGTATAGAGGAAACGGAAATTGAACTTGAGGATATACTGAAAGTATTGGACAAAGCTAAAATCATAAAAGAACCTGAGGTCCCATTCCCACAAGCAAATTCTTTTAAGAGAGTAATTAATCTTTGTGAACTTTTAAATGAAACGGAACTTACTAAAGACGAAATTACAAATAATTACGACTTTGACCCTCGACAAACTAATTATTATACAGATGCGGGAAGATACTTGGGACTGATACGGAAACGCAGAGAAGAAGGACAAATTGTGTTTTCACTAACTGATGAAGGCCAAAGGTTATTCCGGTTAAAATATAAACCAAGACAATTAAAATTTGTTGAACTGATACTAAACCATAAAGTATTTAACGAAACATTTAAGTTATGTATAGAACGAGGCGGTATTTTGCAAAGGCATGAAATAGTTGCAATTATGAAGGAGAGTAATCTATATAATATAGAATCTGAAGATACATTTTATAGGCGTGCCTCGACTATATCGAGGTGGATAGAGTGGATATTTGAATTAACGAGATTATAATAATATATACTGTTATCTGCGGTTTAATTGTTGGGCTTATTTCTTTATTTAAAACATCTCAGAAGTGGCATATGCTGGCAAACATGAACAAAAATATCGAACGGTATGGTGCAATCCCGGGGAACACTTAATATAATGTAATACACCTGCAACATTGTTATCCTTGGGAACGATGTGATGGAGCGTATATTGATATGAAGATAAAAAAATGGGGACCTGAAAATTTTGAATTAGAAATGAATACAGTTTGGTCATTTCCTATACGTGGAAATTGGGCAACTCACGATGCTAAATATCGTGGAAATTGGTCTCCATATATTCCGCGCAATTTAATTTTACGTTACTCAAAGCCGGGGGATACGGTACTTGATCAATTTGTGGGAGGCGGGACAACACTTATTGAAGCCAAATTGCTTAATAGAAACATTATTGGATTAGATATAAATCCGGGGGCGCTTCAATGCTGTAAAGAGAAAATTAAATTTGACTACCCAAATGGGGGCAATATTCAAATAAAACACGGTGATGCGCGAAATCTCAGTTTTATCGCAGATGCGAGTATTGATATGATTTGTACCCATCCGCCTTATGCTAACATTATTAATTATAGTGATAATATCAGGGGGGATCTTTCATTACTGAAGGCTGATGATTTTTTAAAACAGATGGCTTTAGTGGCTTCCGAATGTTATAGGGTACTGAAACCAGGCAAATTTTGTGCAATATTAATGGGGGACGCACGAAATAAGGGTTGTGTTGTTCCCATAAGTTTCAGGGTTATGGAAATATTTCGGAATGCAGGATTTACGCTTAAAGAAATTATTATAAAAGAACAGCATAATTGTAAAGCCACAGGTCTTTGGAAAACAAGAAGTATAAAATATAACTTTTTATTGTTGGCACATGAATATCTTTTCGTATTTCGAAAATAATGGGATTG
>JALNXC010000175.1 GCA_023230535.1 Alkaliphilus sp.
TTATAGACTCGACTTCCGATTTCTTTACATTTGCGCTAAAGTAGGATACAATCATAGCGAAGATGTAAAGGGTGTGATAAATATGAATTACCGAGATAGATTAGAAGAATTGATTGATAGTAATGATGGATTAATTCTTACAAAAGAAGTTGAAAAAGCGGGAATTCCACGGCAATATTTAACTATTTTTACAAAGGAAAATAAGTTGGAAAGAGTTGCACAAGGTGTATATCTGACTCCGGATACATTTGATGATGAAATGTATAGAATTCAAGCCAAAAATCAAAGAGCTATCTTTTCACATGAAACTGCTTTATATTTACATGATCTTACCGATAGAGATCCAATCGAGTGGTCTGTAACTGTCCCCTATGGATATAATGCTACCCATTTAAAAGATGAAGGAGTCAGTGTCTATACTGTTAAAAAAACACTTCATCAGATGGGAGTTATAGAAATGAAAACTATCTATGGTAGATTAATCAAAGCATATAATAGGGAAAGAACTATCTGTGATATTGTAAGAAATCGAAATAATATGGATGTTGCAATTTTAAATGATTCTATTAGAAGATATCTAAATCTTAAAGAAAAAAATATTCCACTACTATTAAGATATGCCAGAGAATTAGGTGTTGAAAATATTCTAAGAAACTATTTGGAGATATTACTATGAAAAACTTAAGGCAACTAAAAGATTTAATCAAAAACATGGCTAAAGAAAACAATATTAATGCACAGATTCTTCTAAGAAACTATATGTTAGAAAGACTTCTTGAAAGAATATTTTTATCTGAATTTAAAGATAAATTTATTTTAAAAGGCGGAATGCTAGTAGCAGCTTTAGTCGGTGTAGATATGAGATCTACCGTGGATATGGATGCAACAATAAAATCTTACCCGGCAACAAAAAAATCAATTGAGAATGCATTTAATTCTATACTATCTGTAAAGATAGACGATGGTATTGATATGAAGATTAAAAGTATAGAAGAGATACGAACAGAAGGTGAATATGGTGGATTTAGAGTGTCAATTGATGCAATTATGGAAAATGCTAGAATTCCAATAAAAATGGATATTACTATAGGTGATGAGATTACGCCTAAAGAAGTTGTTTATATTTTTGATTTGCTGTTAGAGGATAGAAGCATAGATATCCTTGCGTATAATATTGAAACTGTTATAGCCGAGAAACTGGAAACAATTATTTTAAGGGGTACTGCCAATACAAGGATGAGGGATTATTATGATATCTATATCCTTCTTAAGGTTCAAGGAGACAATATTGATAAAGCAACATTAGCGGAAGCAATCATTGCAACCTCAAAACGTAGGGGTTCCATTGAAGTATTATCTGATGGTAATCAAATTCTTGAAGAAGTTTTTTCGAATGATGTTTTATTTAATCACTGGAGAAGATATCAGAAAAAATATAGTTATGCTAGTAATATATCATGGGATGAAATAAAGGAAGCCGTTTTCTCAATATGGAATAGTTAAGTATTCCGGTTCTTTTAAGGCCACCTACTTCAAAAGAAAGTAGGCTGGAACAACAATCTTACCGAAGCTGTATATGATGTCGGGCGGCGGTATGCCGATGATGTAATTTAGATAAAAATTTTAATATAAAAAAAGCCAAGGGGACCATATCATCATATCCACTTGGCTTTTTTAAAATGTCTTTATACGGTTTGATGTTATAAGCATATACAGATATTCTATATAATAAAAGGGCGGTCAAAAGCCCGCCCTTGCAAATTACAGCCAGGTATTAAATTTTTTGATATACATATTTTTAGCCACCTGTATTGACAAGGAATAAGCCAACAGTATGCCTACGAGCCAGGGGAAATATGATAAGGGTAACGGTTGCAGCCCGACTGCCGCACCGAATGCCGAAAATGGTATGATTATACCGATTATCATCACGGCTCCCGTAAGGAGCAATACGGGGGTAGTTGCCCGGCTTTGGATAAAAGGCACTTTTCTGGTTCTGATCATATGAACGATGAGCGTCTGCGATAAAAGCCCCTCGATAAACCATCCCGAATGAAACAAGGACTGAAGTGCCGGTGTATTGGCCTTGAAGACATACCACATCACCAAGTAGGTGACTATATCGAATATGGAACTGATAGGCCCTATATAAATAGTAAATTTCGTTATATTGCCCGGATCCCATTGCTTCGGCTTTTTGACATAATCCTTATCCATAGTATCCCAGGGTATGGATATCTGGGAAACATCATAGAGAAGATTTTGAATGAGCAAATGGATTGGGAGCATAGGCAGAAATGGTAAAAATGAGCTTGCTATCAGAACACTGAACACATTTCCGAAATTAGAACTCACCGTCATATTGATATATTTCAGTATATTTCCGAAAATTTTGCGCCCGTGAATCACACCTTCTTCGAGTACCATGAGATCTTTTTCCAATAATATGATGTCCGCCGATTCTTTTGCAATATCTACGGCCGTATCTACGGAAATACCCACATCCGCTTCACGGAGAGCAGGGGCATCATTTATACCGTCCCCAAGAAATCCGACGGTATGTCCTTTGTCTTTGATAATCTTTATGATTCGGGCTTTTTGAATCGGTGACATTTTGGCAAAAATGGTGGTATTATGTATCATTGAGGATAACCGTTCGTCCGTCAGGCCTTCGATGTCGGTACCCAAAAGTATATTATCTATCGGCAGGCCGACTTCTCTGCATACTCTCTTGGTGACAATTTCACTGTCTCCCGTAAGCACCTTGACTGTCACTCCATGATCGTTGAGGGCTTTAATTGCTCCCGCTGCCGATTCCTTTGGCGGATCAAGGAAGGCTATATATCCCATGAGAACCATATTGCTCTCATCTTTTATACCGAAAATATTTTCATCGGGAACATCATTTTTTTGTGCAAGGCCGATGACCCTCATGCCGTCTTCGTTTAAACCGGCGACTCTATTGATGACCTCTTCTTTGATTTCATCCGTCAGTTCAATAACCTTTCCTTCGTATTCCACAAGGCTGCATATGGACAATATCTCTTCTACGGCACCTTTGGTGACCAGCTGCCTTTTGGTGCCCTCACTTTGCAGCACTACGGACATTCTGCGCCTGGCGAAATCGAAAGGGATCTCGTCCACTTTAGTATATTTATGTTTTAATATCTCAAAGCCTCTTTCATTTCCATGCTCTAATATAGCTTTGTCCATGAGGTTTCTAAACCCGGTCTGATAAAAACTGTTCAGATATGCATGCCTCAATACCCTATTGTTTTCATTGCCATGGACATCCAGATGTCTTTCCAGGATTATTTTGTCCAGCGTCAATGTTCCGGTTTTATCTGTACATAAGATATCCATAGCGCCGAAATTTTGTATTGCATCTAATTTTTTAACGACGGTTTTACGTTTT
Source organism: Alkaliphilus sp. (assembly GCA_023230535.1). GTDB lineage: Bacteria > Bacillota > Clostridia > Peptostreptococcales > Natronincolaceae > JAAZJW01. The sequence continues at coordinate 3,416 of JALNXC010000175.1, forward strand.
GACATGGCTATAGCGCCTTTGGCCAAGTTTGTGGTCACTATAACCGGAAGCATTTCAGGCGTCAGCCCTACGGCAATGGACACCCCGAATAGGAGGGCCTGCAGCCAATCCCCCTTTGTAATTCCATTGATGACAAAAACAATTGGAACCATCACGAGCATAAATCTGATCAGGAGCCTGCTGACACTGCTCACTCCTCTTTCAAAACTGGTCTCTATCTTTTTATCCACTATGGATTTGGCTATGGAGCCGAAATAAGTATCGTTTCCGGTAGTTATGACTATTCCCACTGCACTGCCACTTATAACATCCGTTCCCAACAAACAGATGTTATCTATATCGGATGGGTTCATTTTAGGATTTAATTCGGTTTTAACGTCGCTAAATTTTTCAACCGGTTGGGATTCTCCTGTCAAGGCCGACTGGCTTATAAACAGGTCTTTGGCCCTTATGATCTTCAGATCCGCAGGTATCATATCCCCTGTTGCCAGGTGGATAATATCACCGGGGACTATATATTTCATCGGGATCTCTCTAACTCCCGTATCTTTCCGGGCTATAGCCGCTGTTGATTGGACTAGGGCCTTAAGTTTTTGAGCTGCCTTTCCCGATCTGTATTCTTGGAAAAAATGCAGTAATGCGCTTATGGTGACCATGATGATGATCACTATAACAGCTTCCCAACTTTTTTCGCCGGCCGGGGCAATTGCAACGTCCGTGATATAGGATATAA
>JALNXC010000176.1 GCA_023230535.1 Alkaliphilus sp.
AAAATACCAGTAGGTATCTTAGTAGAAAGTACAATTTTCTTAAGAAGGCCTACTGGGACCAAAAAGGAATTTGGGGGCACATGTTACTTTGTCTCAACCGTAGGAATCAACGAGGAAGTGATTCGCAGATATGTCCAATCCCAGGCAGAAACAGGACAAGCACAGCTTGAGTTTTAACCGTACCACGCCTGTAAAGGCGTGGGAATCGATGGGAGTGAAACCAGAATAAAGAGATTATTCAAATCCTTGATGCCAGCTCCAGTGAAAGGAATATTTATTCTGATCTAATCTAAGACAAGGGTAGATTTGTATATGAGAGTATATGTCAAATTATTTGCTACATTACAGAAAATTGTAAATTCCGAAGTGATAATCGAAGATGCCTTCAATGTTAAAGAGGTAATTCAAAAATTAATTAAAAGATATCCATTATTAGAAGGCGAATTATTAGATGAAAAGTTTGCTCTGAGGGATGACTATATTTTTCTGGTAAATGGCAGGAATATCTATTTCCTTGATATGGAAAATACTTTGCTTCAGAATGATGATAAAATTAGAATCTTTCCACCAATCGGAGGCGGTTAGGGACTAGGGACATCTTATTAATCCTCTAGCCCAAAGGCAGTCCCCGCAAGAGGGATTATCTCCCCAGCAGTCAAATTCTGTATCTTCTACAAAGTGGCATACCTCTCTTAGTAGACAATCTGTACAGGAGGGGTAAAGTGCGTTTTTAACAATATATTTAAATACTTCATAAGGTCTACTGGTCCAAATGTCAGACAATTTTTCCTTAAAAATATTACCGAAAGAATATGCAATAACTGATTTTTTTCTTCCGAAGATATATTCAGCATAGTTGTGCAAAAACCGATAACAGGGACAGACCTCTCCATCCCATCTTATTACTGTCGACTTGTTTTCGATAAACTGGCAAATTCGCTCAGTTTGAAGATCAAATTTGGGAAACTCAAGTTTTACATTATATTTTCCGATATGCCTGTTTAAATCGTTTATCAATTTTTTATAGTCGAGTGAACCATCATATGCTATTTCTTTGGCCATTAAACTGCTGAAGGGCATCAAATTTGAAAATAGGATATGGGTGATATCCAATTTATGGGCTAGTCTCATTATATTAAGGAGCAAATCTATATTATCTTTAATTATGACAACTTCTAAGCTTAATTCGGGAATATAACTTTTCAACTCTTTTTTCCGTGCTTGAATTCTTAGAATATTGTCTTCTATGGAAGAAAGGCTGGTACCCCTTAAGCTGTGGAAAATATCAGGTTCTGGGGCATCAATTGAAACTGTAATCCTATCAACACCGTATTTTATTAAATCATCAGAATACTGGGAAAGGCGTGTACCATTTGTTCCAAATTCTAATCTATAACCCGACTCTTTGACAAGTTTTACAAAATTTAAGAATTCAGGATGTAGAGTTGGCTCCCCTATTCCACCGAAATATATGGTATCAATGGACGGAAACTCTTTTATTTGACTTAGTATTTCCTGAAATTGTGCCAGACTCATTTTACCAATCGAATCCTTCCAAAATTTTCTGAAACACATCTTGCAATTGAGGTTACATTGGTTTGTTATTTCAAGGTAAACTCTTTTAAGATCGAGTTTCCTTTTAATTAATAAAGAATAATCGTTGAATTCAAGCAAAAATTCACTCACAATTTTCCTGCCTGATAAAATTAAGTAAGGAGAATGATTTCCCCTTACTTAATTAACTGAAAATTATATTTTTTAGTCTTATTTTATAGACTGAGCTCTTCCAATTTAGATTCTGTAGGAATACCTTCTGTATTCCATCCCCTTATCTCATAGTATTCAGGAAGAGTCACATCAATCCTTACTACCTGACCTCTGGATGCTCCATCCGGTAATGGCACTTCAAGGAACCTTGTCGGGAGGGTATCATCGGCTTTACTGTAACCAGCCTTTAAATTCCAAATTTTTTCAAGATTCCATACCCTTTCACCAGCCGTCAGAGCCATTTCGGGAGTGTATTCAATACCTGTTACCGCAGAAAGAAGTGCTGTATAGTCCTCTAATCCCAATGCAAATGAAGTAAAGAGGCAGAGACCTTCTGAATCGATTAGTGCAGTTAAATCCTGGAGTGTTTTAACCCATTGTGCCTTTCCTTCGGTAACATATGGGTCAATTTTTTCCGGGGCACCCAGGATTTCTGGAGAAATGAGGTATCCTCTGACATGGCATCCGCCTCTGTTTGAGGTTGCATATTGCAATGCATGTCCCTGAGCTCCCCTAGGATCATAGGCCGGCAGCTCCTGTTTTTTAACACTCATAGAGAATTCAGGATGTCCATACCTTTTAGTAAATTCATAAGAGCCATCGGCAAGCGCATCTCCCAGACCCTCCCTGAGAGCAATAGCTCTAGCATAGTGTAGAAGGGCTTCTACACTTCCAAATCTGGGTTCAGGTTGCCCTATAAAGTCATTTTTATCAAGATATCCTTTTTCATACAGCTCCATTGCGGCTGAAATGGTTACTCCTGTTGAGATAGTATCAAGACCCATTTTGTTACAGATATAGTTTGCCTGTATTACTGCAACAAGGTCATCAATTCCACAATTGGCACTGAAAGCCCAGCTTGTTTCATACTCCGGACCTTCCCCACTCTCCCCGTTAGGTAATTTTGTTACTCTTCCACATCCGATAGGACAGCCAAAACATGCTTTATTACGGACCAGGTATGTTTCTACAAGTTTTTCACCACAAACATTTTCTACAGAATCAAAGGTACCTCTCTGAAAATTATTCGTAGGATAAAGACCATGTTCGTTAATAATGTTGTTCAAAACCATTGTTCCATAGGTTGGCAACCCCTGTGAGGTAATGGCATTAGTCTTAATCTTTTCCATTGCATTTTTTAGGACTTCTCTAAATTTATCCCTGTTGGCAATAGAAGCTGTTTGGTTCCCCTTTACCGCAATTGCCTTTAGATTTTTAGAGCCCATTACAGCCCCAACACCTGTTCTGCCTGCAGCGCGTTCCCTGTCATTTATAACACAGGCTATGTTAACCAGATTTTCACCGGCTGGGCCGATACAGGCAACTTTAATCTTATCATCCCCGCCCAGCTCATCTATTATCCTATCGGTAGTAACAGCAGTATCTTGACCGGTTAGCTGGCTTGCATCTTTAATTTCAACATTATCCCCTGTTATCCATAGATAACAGGGTTTTTCAGCCTTCCCTTCTACAATAACCATGTCATAGCCAGTTTTCTTTAATTCTGCCCCCCAGAAACCTCCCGAATTTGAAGCCGCAATAGTATTATTCAATGGACTTTTTGTCACAACATTGAATCTTCCCCCTGTCGGAGCGGGGGTAAGAGTCAGAGGACCTGTAGCAAAAATTAATTTATTATCTGGACCGAGAGGATCTGCTTTCGGATCAACCTCATCAAAAATAATTTTTGCTGCATATCCACGCGCACCAACAAACTCTTCTGCCAGACCTCTGTCAATCGGTTCTGTTTTAATTTCTCCGGTAGATAGATTCACTCTTAATATCTTTCCCATATAACCACCTAACATAACAATACCTCCTTTAATTTAATTAAAAATTTTCATTAAGGAAAAGCATAGCTATTTATATTATACCATCTTTGTTGAAATAATGGACTTGCCTTCTGTTTCTACCTAAGAAATAAAATAGACATAGATAAGATAAGAAGTGATAAAAACAGGGAAATTGAGGGCATCTTACAGAGTACTATTATTTTTTATATTTTTACTGTTATAGAGAAAAACCACACCATAGAGACTAAATTTGTTAATTTTGCCTATATACTCTTTAGAATATTGTGATTGTATAATAAAAATTTGTTATTTTAATAATTATGGTATGAACAAATATTTAGAAAAAAGCTGTGTCAGGGTATCCAAAAAAGAGTGTATTTCTTTATATGTGCACATATATAACCAATTTTTTAAAGAATGGCAAGTTATTATGGTAGGCTTAATAGGTCTTTAGGTATATTTTTCAGCAGGTTTGGGGACTTTAGCTGTAACTGAATCTATATTATTTTTAATCTCCCATTCCCGATGTTCGTCTGTTATCTGACCTTTTATCATATTGAACAGAGCGATTGCCAGTAAAAATGTA
>JALNXC010000177.1 GCA_023230535.1 Alkaliphilus sp.
TATGAAACAATAAGGCTTATAGATTTAGAAGGTCTTACCCAGGAAGAATGTGCCATTCAAATGGATATTGCCCGTACTACCGTTCAGGGAATTTATATGAGGGCAAGAAAAAAGTTGGCCGAATCATTGGTAAACTGTAAGGTGCTGATAATTGAGGGAGGTAAATATCAGCTCTGTAACGGCCATGGACAAAGATGCGGCCGCAACTGTCGTATGTATAGGCATGGGCGCAATAAAGGTTTTGCACGTAATGGAAATAGAGACGGCTGATCATATGTTCATAAAAAACAGATGCGGTAAAAGTTTATTTAAGTAAAAATAGAATGGAGGTTTATCATGAAGATAGTTATACCCGTAGATGAAAAAGATATAAAAACGGATGTTTGCGAGGCTCTCGGGCGTGCGCCTTATTACCTGGTATATGATACGGGAACCGAGGAGGCTGAATTTGTTGACAACAGTGCGGCAATAAGTGCGGGCGGTGCGGGGATTAAGGCCGCACAAATAATAGTTGATACCAAGGCGGATATTTTATTAACGCCTCGATGCGGGGAAAATGCCGCTAATGTCCTGAAGGCTGCCGGCATTAAAATATATAAAACAATTGATGCTTCGGTAAAGGAAAATATAGATGCTTTTATTGCCGGGGAACTTCCTCTATTGGACGAAATCCATGGGGGATTTCATGGACACGGACGCGGAAGAAGGAGAATTTGATATGATGGTAGCCGTACTGAGCGGTAAGGGTGGTACAGGAAAGACATTGGTATCGGTAAACCTGGCTGCGGTGGCGGAGAAATCGATTTATATTGATTGTGATGTTGAGGAACCGAATGGACATCTGTTTTTTAAACCGAAAAATGTTAAAGAGGAAGAGGTATCGGTTAAAATTCCGGTAGTAGATGAAAAACTTTGCAATGGATGTCGAAGGTGTGTTGATTTTTGTCAATTTAATGCACTTTCTTATGTTAAGGATAAATTGATTATATTTGAGGATATTTGCCATTCCTGTGGCGGCTGTGCATTGCTTTGTCCCGAAAAGGCATTGACTGAGAAAAAAAAAGTTATAGGTAAAATACAAAAAGGTATCTCAGACAATGTATATGTCAATACGGGAATACTAAATACGGGTGAGGTATCCGGCGTTCCGATAATCAGTAAATTGTTAGATGATAATAAGGGTGTTTCTGATATTCCTATCTTTATTGATTGCCCTCCCGGCAGTGCTTGTGTCGTTATGGACAGCATAAAAGATGCGGATTATTGTGTCTTGGTAGCCGAACCCACATTATTCGGTGTTCATAATCTCAATATGGTCTATGAACTGGTGCAAATATTTAAAAAACCATTCGGTGTGGTTCTCAATAAATGCCTCAAAGGAGAAAACCCGGCGGAAAAATTTTGTCTGGAGAGAAACATAAAAATTTTGGGGCGAATCCCCTTTGATAATGAACTTGGGGTATTGAATTCAAATGCAAAAATAGTAGTCAGAGAAAGTGAAAAATACAGGAAAATGTTTTCTTCTTTATTGAAAACGGTAACCAAGGAGGTGCAACGTCATGAAGCAGTTGTTAATTCTTAGCGGTAAGGGCGGCACCGGGAAAACAACAGTAGCAAGTGCATTTATAAAGCTTTCGGCTGCTAAGGCATATGCGGATTGTGATGTAGATGCACCTAATTTACACCTCATAACAGAACAGGGTTCCGAACCGGAAAAAACAGATTTTTATGGATTGCCGGAAGCAGAGATTGATTCTGAATTATGCATTAAATGCGATCTGTGCAGGCAACATTGCCGATTTGACGCAATTACAGCAGAAGGGGGCTATAGGGTAAATCCCTTTGCTTGTGAAGGTTGTGGGGTTTGCCGGCTTGTCTGCCCTGTGGGGGCAGCAATCTTAAAGCCGGCTGTGGCCGGAGAATTGATGTTGTATTCTACCCACGGGGAGAAGGTTTTTTCAACGGCACAGCTCAAGATGGGGTGCGGTACTTCCGGATTGTTGGTTGCCGATGTAAAAAAACAGATGAAAACAGCGGCGGTTGATGCGGGGATTGATACGGGATTTGCAATTATTGACGGCTCCCCGGGAATCGGTTGTCCGGTCATCGCATCTCTCAGCGGCGTTGATATGGTTTTGATTGTGGCCGAACCTTCCGTATCGGGTATCAGCGATATGGAGCGGATCATAGATACGGCGATGAAATTTGGGGTTAAAATAGCGGTCTGCACCAATAAATATGATACTAATATTGAAATTACGGAAAGAATTGAGTCATTTTGTAAAGAACATGGCTTGCCCTTTGTAGGAAGGATCCCTTTTGATATGGATGCCGTAAAGGCTATAAATAATGGGCAGACTATTGTAGATATAGATTGCATATCGGGGACGGCAGTCAGGGAGGTTTATGAAAAGACATTGGAGATACTTTTCGAAGAAAATGGGGGCTCAGGGGTATGATTGTTAAAACATTAGCAGAAAATACATCAATCTCGAAAGAATTCGGTAGTGAACATGGGCTCAGCCTATATATAGAAACAATGTATTATAAAATTTTGTTTGATGTTGGGGCAAGCGGATTGTTTCTTGAAAATGCTGAGAAGTTGGATGTAAATATTGCAGATATTGATTTTCTTATAATCTCACACGGGCACTATGACCATGGCGGCGGATTAAAGGTATTTTTACAGAAAAATAATACAGCCGATATATTTGTACATCCGCAGGCGTTTGGAAAGCATTATGCTTTGCGTTCAAACAAAGAAATAGAGTATATAGGTCTGGATGAGGGTCTGGACCAGAGTGAGCAGATAATATTTACGTCGGATCGGTTTTTCATCGGTAGGGATATCCAGATGTATTCGGATACCATCCAAAAGGAATCTCAGCCGTCTTCAAATAGGGGTCTGTTGATTGAGAAAAATGGGCAAATGACAGATGATACCTTTGTTCATGAACAGAACCTTATAATAGAGGAAGATGGCAAAACACTTCTGGTAACAGGTTGTGCACATAATGGTATTGTCAATATTGTTGAGCATTTTTACACATTAAAAGGGCGTATGCCCGATTATGTGATAGGAGGGTTTCATCTATCAAGCTGTTCCGGTGGTGACGAAAATCCCGAGGTCATAGACAAAATAGCCGGATACCTTATGGATACAAAAGCAAAATATTATACATGCCATTGTACGGGCATAGGACCTTATAATAGGTTGAAATCTATTATGGGAGACAATATTGAATATCTGTCAACCGGCAGTGAAATAATAATATAAATTTTAACGGATTGATTTTGTCAATTGACTTAAAAATGTTTATTGTTTATGATATAAAGTAGAAAAATTTTTGATAATGATCGGCTTAATTTTGATGCCGAAACATTTAAAGAATGTGGAGGATGAAAAAATGATTAAAATTGCGGTAGCGAGCGAAAATGAAATGGTAACGGAGCACTTTGGACATTGTGCTAATTTTAATATTTTTGAAGCTAAAGATAATAAGATTATAAAGGAAGAATCCGTACCGAACCCGGGACATAGGCGTGGGTTTTTACCAAATTTTCTAAATGATATGGGAGTTAACGTGATTATCTCAGGAGGTATGGGCGGAGGAGCTATTGATATTTTTAACTCAAAGGATATTGAAGTTGTTGTCGGAGCAAGCGGTGATGCCAGAGCAGCAGCGGAAGCATATCTAGGGGGCCTTTTAAAATCTACGGGTTCTGTCTGTCATGAGCATAGATATCATGGCGAATGTGGAGAAGGAAAACAGTCCTGCCATTAATAGAATGTTTTAATAAATAATATAGAAATACGAAGTACCCATATCTTTATAGCTATGGGTACTCTTTTAAAAAGGGGAAAATAAAATGATTACAACTATATTATTTGATCTGGACGGTACCTTGCTGCCCATAGATACCGAAGAATTTACCGAAAAATACTTTATGGAGATATCGATTAAATTAAGGGATTATTTTACTCCGGAGGAAATTGTTAAAAATATTTGGGATTCGACCAAATATATGATCAGCAACATAGATCCCGATAAAACTAATGAAGAAGCATTTTTTGAAGATTTTTATGAAAGGATAAATCATAGGGCTGAAATAATAA
>JALNXC010000178.1 GCA_023230535.1 Alkaliphilus sp.
ATGTTGTACATATGCACCCTCCACTGCCGGAGCATCGCTGCTGCCCTTCAGTTTGATATGAAAAATCAGTTCTGTCCAATCGTCACCTTTCTCAAGAAATTTACTGCCTTCGTACAACTTAGTTTCACTATTATATTCACAAAATACCTGCAATTCGCTTTCATAATCCCCGTTCTCCAAACAAGGCCCTATCAACAAACCATTCTCTCTTTCTTCTATTCTGAGAGCCCCGTACAGCAGTTCAAAAGTATCTCCCCCTAATACAGGTTTGCCATAACTTTTGCCCGTATATATTCCGCCGTAACCTTCCTGATCGGGTGTATCTTCCTTAAGCGAACCGGTAATATAACCCTTTTTGTCCAACCATTCCATAAATTTAGCGATATCGCCTTTGGCATGTATAAGGTTCAAAATAGCCTCATGCAAATTATTTTCCGAACTTTCTCCAAGGGAAAGCACGGGCATTTTACCCCCGAAAAGATCGAGTATATAAACCCTATGTGCAAAAAGTTCATCCACTCTCTCTTGAAGAGAAGTACCCGAATCAAATCCCATAGTACCACGCTCAAAAAAGCCCGCCTTCATAAATCCTTCCACGATTTTCATATGTTCCGCCTGTTTTGATATAAGTTCCTTGTCAAGCTGATACCTTTCCCAATATTCTCCTATGAGCCTCTTGTTAAAATCCTCAAAGATACGACCCGTATCGAGATTTTTTTCCACGTCCGAAACACTCAGCCCTTTTTGGGTGGCGTATTCTTTTACAGCTTGCTTTTTAGCTTTGGAATCGTTCCCATAGAGAACACCGATAACTGTTTTCCATTCGGGATCATTAAAATCTATGGAACGCCCGTTTTCACCTATATGATTTTTATAAGCAATAAAAGCAACGTTACCGGAAAATCTGTCCCAGTCCCTGGACAGTGTCCCGGCAAATTGAACCCCTTCTATAGCTGAATTGAGTATTTTTGTCGGAGGAAACAGCTTAGCCACGGCTTTCGTATAATTTATAGCCGCATCGCCATAATCGCCCCTCAACAGCTGATTAGTCCCTTCAACCATATTGGGAACCGAACCGACATATGGTATTGCATTTGAACCCGGAAACTTGGTATAACTTGTCACAAGAACATCGGAAGTAATATTTGCGCATTCTTGTGAAAGGTCCACCTCTTTCCCCTCTTCCAGTTTGGTCATTAAACGGTCAAAATTCGTATGAAGTTTTATCTTATTCAAAAGTTTCTTCTGGTCCTGGCTGTCCGTAACCCCTACCTCCTGAAACACATCCCTGAAGGTCAGGTCCAATCTCGCCATAATCTGATCCTTTGCCGTCCCCTTGGACCATTCCCGTTTGGCATAGTCCTCCGCAAGTTTTTTAATCAATTTCTGTTCCTCCATACTTATCGTTGCAAAAGGCGTAAAATGATCCGTCTGAAAAGTAACAATTCCTTCCGCTAAATTAGTCGCATCCGGGTGCACGAGCACCCATTCGCCTTCTACCAAACAGCCCACTGCATAAAAGTTCATCTCTTTCTTAAGAAGCTTCACCTTGGCTTTGGGTATCCTCATCGAAATAGTCACCGGTTTTTCCAAATACACCACATCTTCGCCTGCGCTGTCCTTAGCATTGATTTTAACTAAACCGCCTACCAGATTCCCTTCTGCGGCGGTAACTGCGGACGTATCTCCTAAACTGCTCACATCCAGTACGATTTCCACATCTTCATCAAAGGTGCCTTCTTCAATTTCCACAGCCCATCCGGTTTTATGTATGTCTCCTATTATCCTGCTTTCTCCTGCTTTGATTTCTTCTGTCAACAGGGTTCCTGTTTTAAATAAATCATCCCCCATTTCTCCGAATAAGCGAACAGCAAAATAAATACCGAATACGGCAATTAGAACAAGGGCAAGACTCAATATTTTACGTCCCGCTCCTTTTCCTTTTTTTATAGGCGCCTGAGCAGGAGCAGCACCTCCATGAACCTGATTTTGCTGCATCGAGAGAGGAACCCATTGCCCCGATTGATCTACATCCGAAGCCCGTCCCCCTTCGGCAGGTGCCGTCTGAGTGCCGCCTTGCTCCTTTTCCGCAGGTGCCCGCTGCTCCACCTTCGCGGCTCCGCCCTCCTCAGCAGCCGCTGATTGAGTTGTGCCGTCCCGGCCTCCTACATCCGGCCGAGAAGGACGACGAACAGCCTGCCTACCACAGGTACGACAAAAACGAGCCTCCGGGGCCAATTTTGCTCCACATTTTGTGCAGTACATATCCGATCTTCCTTTCACAAATTAATTATTGTAGCAGATAACACAAAATCTATCTGATGGTAAACTGTTTTGTTTCTCTACATTTAAACCTTGTGCATGCTTCCCTTATTAATAATATATAAAGGTTGTTTTCTTCTTGTGTGAAATATTATATCATATAGTCTGTTATATAACAGATATTTGTATTTATAAAGTATACTTTAAATTATCCCAATTCCCATCCCATTTGTTACCGCCGACAACGCAGGGCTTTTTCCTCGAATATTTTGCCGGTTTTATTTTCTTATTTCATAGATTTGTTCTAACATATCATCCCGAAATAAGAAAACTGTACTGCAAAAACAGTACAGCTTCCTTGTTTCAGTAGCAAATCCATCTATATTAATGAAGCGCCTTAACCAACAATTCAAATCTATTTCTATTTTTCCCTGTTAATTTAAATTAAACACCGTCATTGAGCCTGATGATTGCTAATGTCGCTCCGGCACCTTCTTGCAATGTTGCATCTCCATCTAACCCGAAAAGTTGTAAGGATATGGTATTTCCGGCCGACAGTGAAACGATTATTGAACTATGAAAATTTGCCATTTCGAGAATTGGGCCAATTTGGGAAGCTAAATTGGCAACACTATTTATTAGAATTCGTGTTCCGAGCACAAGTCCCCCTTCCAGGTTAACACCATAGGAAATATAATATCTGCCATCCTCAGGAACCGTAAATACTGTATTAGATACATCTGCCGTGATACCATCCAAGATCTGTTCGTCCGGCAAGGATACCAAGGTTCCCGCTACTATAACAGATATTTCAGATCCATCGGTGTTAGCTGCAAATCCGGCTGTTTCCGTAAAGGCCGGCCCTTGAAGCTCCTCCGGATCTACTCCCCCCGGTGGACATGGACACGGGGAACATGGTCCGGGTGGACATGGCCACGGTGGATATGGACACGGTGGATATGGGCACGGTGGACATGGGCACGGTGGACATGGTTTAGGCGGGCACGGGCATGGCTTTGGCCTTTTATGAGAACTATGACATCTGAATTTAACAGAGTTATGATCTTTACAGTCTTCCGGAATAATATAACAGCTTTTTTCAGACATACACTTATTATAATTTGTCATATAACAAACTCCTTTATATAATATTAGACAATATCCTTTAAGTATTGTCCTAGTAATATTATATTTGGCCAATTATGAAATGACACACTATTCAAAAAAATATAGTATTTTAAATTTCAACAAATAAATAAGCATATGCCAACTTTTCACATATACTGAATAAATACGATAAAATATAGATTTTAAAAATATATGTGTTCTAAAACAATCAATAATGCAAGATGACACTTCTGTTAATTTGTCATTGAATTCTTTTGTCAAGAAATGCAAAACACGGGCCATATATTTTATAATAGCAATATGCATATGCCAAATTATAATAACTTATAACATCTGCAACATTTGATGTGTATGAACATGCTGTCGGGAAATATAACGGCTCTATGGTTCCCGTTGTTTTTAACCGGCGGGCTTTAAAAATATTCTCTAATATTTACAAAATCGTTTTATAAGTTGCTACAAGAAAAAGAAATATCACAATAACCGCTAAAAAACAATAGAGAGGAGCATAACGATGGGAAAAAAATTTTGTGAACATTGCGGGACCGCTATGGAACTTGATGATTTGTTTTGTCCCTCATGCGGCCAAAAAATTATTTATACGGAGGAAGAGATTTTGACAGAATCCGATATGTCGAATGAATTCGAAACCTCTAAGGAATCTCAAATCCAACAGATGCCGGAAACCTCTGAGAAATCTCAAATTCAAAAAATACCTGAAACGC
>JALNXC010000179.1 GCA_023230535.1 Alkaliphilus sp.
ATCATATTCTTCCTCATTTACACCCATAACGATGTTTAAGTCTTCCCCGGATTTTGCCGGTGCGGATATAATCACCTTTTTTGCTCCGGCTTGTATATGTTTAGAGGCATCTTCCCTGGTCAAAAATAATCCCGTGGCTTCCACAACTATATCTACACCCATATCACCCCACGGAATATCGGCCGGATCCCTGAATGCCGTAAATTGTATTTTTTTATCCCCTATGTATAATGCATCTTCTGTCGCCCTGACTTCTTCATTTATCTTTCCGTACAAGGAATCATATTTGAATATATGCGCATGGTTTTGTGGGCCGCTGGTACTATTGATGGCAACAATATCCACATCCCCATCCTGTTCCAGCGCTATCCTGAGGACCGCCTTGCCAATCCTTCCAAATCCATTGATTCCAACTTTTATCTTCATATATACCCTCCTCTTTAAAATAATCTTCCAATCAACATATATATATTATGCGCTAACCCCGGCATATATATTTTAAAAATATACTGAAATAAACCTCGAACTGTCCCCGGTGCATCCTCCATCGAGACGGCGAGGTTTTTACCTTTTTATATGGATTGATAGGTTTTTAAATATTCCGGTAAATCCTCCTTATCACAGCTTATGGTTATTACAAAATCAATATCATATTTATTCCCGATATTATCAAGTTTTTTAAAAAGTTCTTCCGGGTTATCCGACCCGGCATTTATTATTTTATATAAACCGTCAATATAAATTGTTTCTATATCATAATTGGACGCTATTACCCCGCAAATAAAACCATATAAACCTTGTTCACTTGAGATTTGATACTCATCTATATTAATATATCTAATCCTATAATCAACCCTCAACATGCGCCCGTCCTTATAATCGATATAAACCAGATGCCCCCTGGTTTTTTTTACATCCTCATTGGCCAATCGGGTTAACATTTTAGTCTTTCCGGTTCCTGCAGCCCCAACTATAAGTTTTATCATAGGTATACCCTCCTAAGAATATTTTAATAATATATACCCTTAAACATCCCGTATAACATCCTTCTCCCTGCCTGAAAACAATAATTACCCTAATGATTTTCCACCTAAATAATCCGCCTTTTTTCCCTGATACCTTCCGCTGCTTCTCATCTGTTCATGAATTTCATCCCGTATTTTCCACCAACTCATATTCCAATTGACAAATAAACTGTCCTCCTTCGGTGCTCTTCCGATGAGCCTCTGTATAACAATGTCGGGATATAGATATTCTAAAAAGGTAATAACTCTCTCTTTGTATTCTTCAACAGAGATAAGTTTTATTTTCCCTGCTTTATACTGTTCTCCCATCATTGTATTTTCCATTATGCATAGAGCGTGCAATTTGACTTGTTCAAGGCCGAGGGCACTTATAACTTTTGCATTTTCAATCACATCATCCATATTGTCCCACGGTAAATTGAGTATCAAATGCACACATATTTCAAATTTATACTTTTTTATAGCTAAAACGGCATCTATAAATTCTCCCAAGGTGTGTCCTCTATTTATTTTATTGAGTGTATGATAATTTACTGTTTGAAGCCCTAATTCAAACGATATATCTATGCCCGTCCTCATCCTTAAATCACTTAAAAATTCTAAATATTCCTTCCTAATACAATCCGGCCTTGTAGAAATAGCAATTTCCACTATGTCATCCGTAACCGCATCTTCCACATAGGTTTTAAAAGCGTCTATGGGCATATATGTGTTCGAAAATTTTTGAAAGTATGCGATATATTTATTTGCCTTATATTTTCCTTTTATCTGCTTCCTTATATTTTTAATCTGTTGCTTCACCGAGCCGTAATCAGGCAAATTTTCAAATACGGTACCTCCTTCGGCACAGAAAGTGCACCCTCCCGTACCGAGTTTCCCATCGCGATTCGGACAAGTTATCGGCAATTTTATTGGAAGCTTATATACCTTTTCGCCGTATTTTTCCACCAGGTATTGTGAATAAGCCCTATATATAGGTTGTCCTTTGTTCATTTCCGGCTTCTCCTCATACTCACTTTAAATGTTATAAATTGACATCGTAATAAACTTCTATTCCCCTATATTATAACTTTAATCAGCGGGAACTACATTTATTTCAATTTCCGGCTGCAGCCTTTTTTTCAGTTTGACAATAATATTATCGTGCCCCGAAATTCCCGGAGATTCTCCCAAAACAATAATACTGATATTGTTATCTCTACAGAAATCTATTATGGTCTTGACAACTTCCGATGACCTCAATACCGTCATATCAGCCCCTACGGATTTTGAAATTTCAAATAAATAATCCAGGGCTTCTCCCTCGCTTGAATTGCCTAAAATATTCCAACCCGTAGGTGCTACATGAACAACAAAAAGGTTACCTCCCCTTTGTTCTTGGATTTTAACCCCGGATTGAATCAATTTTTCACAGGTTTTTTGTTTTGTCACGCATACCATTATATTGTTTTGAACATTCATATTTGTGCTCCCTTCCGCTTAACCCATAACCATATCTAACAAGTCATCCTCTTACTTTAGGCCCTACCTTATATATTATACTATATTTAATAGTATATTTGTTTCCTATCTAAAGAATTACTCATAAACAAAACCCTTTAATTTCACTTTTTTGCTACTATAAAGGATACACTGTATTTCCCCTGTTCAATAATTATCTCATGATTTTCATAATTGAGTTCAAAGTTGAGCAGATGTGAAAGCAAATCTATATCCTTTAGAAAATGAATACTACACATATTATTTTCCGCTTTAGTATTAAATCTGATAACCATATTTTTAACCTTGCACAGTTGCATTCCGGACATTTTACTTTTATCTATAAAAGGTATGAATAAATTAACTGTCCTATATTCTATAGGTATAAAAAGATCCACATCCCCGTTTTCATCCTCCCGCCTGATCTCTCTAATTTCAAAATCGCTCCTTAAAACAAAATTGCCATTTATATACATAGTTTTTCTCCATTTTTATTTTATTCTCTTATAAATTATATAACCAATTATCAAAAAATTAAACTGTTTATCCGGATACGGCGATAAAGTGATAATTATGACTTAACCCAATTTGCTCACTCCCTTTGGTTGCATAAATTTGGTCCTAACGGACACTCCTATCATAAACCTAAATTAAGGTTGGTTCTCGTTGCGTTTGACCTACCAACGATTTTTCGACAAAAACATTCGAAAAATCGGGTTAGGTCATAAAAAAAAGGATACAGAATTTGATTTCTATACCCTTTTTAAATAATAATTTTAAAAAATTATCTTTTTCATTTTTTATTGTTTTAATACATGCCGTTCGAAATATTTGGTTCTCTTAAGCGCGGCACCTATCGGTATGAACAATAGGGCTCCTACAAAACCCTGAATCAGATTTGCAGGCACACTGGATGCGGCAACCAAAAAACTTCCCTTCATAATCCCACCTGCTACAAAATAACCGAGCACCATCCAACCGGCCCCAAATACTAGGGCAATACTGTTCCTCAAATTAATTAAATTATTGCTCTCCTGGTCCGCGATAATAGCAATACCGTATCCCATCAAAGCTTTAATAATAAATGTAGGCAATATCCAATGAGTGTATCCCAAAAATAAATCCGCCATGGCAGAACCCAGACCCCCGGCGATGGCACCTTTCTTTTTACCGAACATAATAGCTGCTAAAAATATCATGCTGTCACCTAAATGAATATACCCCTGAGTAGCAATAGTTGGAATTTTAATAACCATTGTGGCTACGGCCACCAAGGCAATTAATAGTCCCAATATCGTTAAATCTTGTATCCCCTCGGACTTTAAATTTTTATTCACAGTTCAAGTCTCCCCTTTCTAATACGTATGTATATGACCGCTGAATGTAACGCTCCATCAGTACACTTTTCATTATATCACCAACTTTTATGGCTGTAAAGGGTTAATTTGAAGTATTTTAAACTATTTTTGAACCATTTCGTATCGATACGCCTTGTTCGAAATTTACACGTATTGTTACATCACAATAGACGAATATTGCAATAGCCTATCGAAGGTTTTAAAAACGAGATTCTTCACATACGTTCGGAATGACACCTTTACTCTTCATTTG
>JALNXC010000180.1 GCA_023230535.1 Alkaliphilus sp.
AAATGTTTATTATGCCCTCATAATTGCATTATAGCCGAAGGCAGATCTGGATTATGTTCGGTCAGAACCAATGAGGGCGGTATTTTAAAAACAATAAATTACGGGGAAATAACGGCGATGGCAATTGACCCCGTGGAGAAAAAACCCCTTTATCATTTCAAACCCGGAAAAGATATATTGTCCGTGGGCAGTTTCGGCTGCAATTTTTCATGTGATTTTTGCCAAAATTACTCGATAGCTCAATATAAGGCAAACAGCAGTTATTTGACGCCCGGGGAACTGGTGGAAAGGTGCCGGGATTTAGAGGGCAATATAGGCATAGCTTTTACGTATAACGAACCTTCTATCTGGTATGAATATATATATGATACTTCTAAAAAGTTAAAAGAAGAAGATCCGTACGGCAGTGCGGTTCTTGTCACTAATGGATATATTGAAACCGAACCCCTGATAAAACTCCTGCCCTATATAGATGCTATGAATATAGACCTGAAGGCTTTTCAACAGGATTATTATAAAAAAGTATGTGGCGGGAGATTGGAGCCGGTATTGGCAACCATTGAAAATGCCGTAGGAAAATGCCATGTGGAGATAACCACATTGCTGGTGACCGGTTTAAATGATTCCAAGGAAGAAGTAGAAAAAATTGCATCCTATCTGGGCAATTTAGACAAAAATATTCCCCTGCATCTGTCCCGGTATTTTCCGAACTATAAGATGGACGACCCGCCTACGAAATTGGAAGTTATGTTGGAGAGCAGGGATATCGCAAAGAGATATTTAAATCATGTATATCTTGGAAATATGGGCAATGTCGATAATTCCACATACTGTCCCAGGTGTGAAAAACTTTTGATAGGGCGGGATAATTTCTTTACAAATATCTATATGGACAGCAACATATGCCCGGAATGCGGATTTGATACCAAAATATTATTATAACAAGATCCTTCGTAAGTACCGTTAATACTGTCCGTCTCAGGATGACAAAGCCTGAAGTATCATTATAATACTGTCCGTCTTAGGATGATAAAACCTAAAGTGTTATTCTGAATGAACGGAGTGAAATGAAGAATCTAAACATTATTAAGTATAATGAGACAAGTTCAAATTGCATATATTTTAAATATAAATCAAACACGGTATTGAATAAATATTCAATACCGTGTATAATATTGCATTATAAATTAAATATCCGATATATTTATCTATATGCTGATATAATGGCAAAATAATAATATTGAAAAGAGGAAAATTATATGAAGCATTTTGTCAATTTTGAAAATTTAGAAACAGATGAGATCAATAAAATTATAGAAAACGCAATCATAATAAAAAATAATCCGAAAAGGTTTTCAGATGCATTGGAAGGAAAATTTTTATACGAATTATTTCAAAAAACTTCAACTCGCACTGCGCTTTCATTCAGTATCGGAATGGAGGAATTAGGAGGTAAATACTTTTTTCAAAAATGGGAAGATAGCAACTTCAACGTAGGCGAAATCAGGGATGAGGTCAGATATATAGGGTCCAATGTCGATATGGTCATGGCAAGATTGAAGTTTAACAAGGATATCAACGAGATGGCATATTATTCCCCGATACCGGTTATCAACGGATGCTGCAACAAATATCACCCCTGCCAGGTCATGGCGGACTTGTTGACCGTAAAAGAACTCTTCGGTACATATAATATTAAAATGTTATATGTGGGGGTTTTAAACAATGTTTTAAATTCTCTGACGGAGTCTCTACCGAGGCTCGGCGGGGAGCTGTTTGTACTCACCCCTATAGTCAATATCGCATCCTTTGATCAGGAGATAATCGATTATGCCGAAGAAACAGGTAATTTACACTTATTAAATCATGTTGAATATACCGGCGAAAAACTCTTAGATTTAGTGAATGATATGGATATCATATACACGGACAGCTGGGTCGATATGGAATTTTTTAATAATTCCGAATTCACTGAATTCAAGAGTGAAAGAATTGAAAAGATGATGCCGTTTCAATTGAACAGCAAGCTGTTGTCCGGCAGCAGGGCAAAAATAATGCACGATATGCCGATTCATGCCGGATATGAAATAAGTAGGGAGATGATTGAAAAAAATATCGGGGTAATTCTGCAGCAGGCAGCAAACAGAAAGCACGTGCAGAAGGCAATAATGTTATATTTATTAAACGGCGAGACTCTTAACTTGCGTTCGAAATGATATTCCGGTTTCGCCGTCCCGAGGCAGACGGTATAAAAGGTGCCTGACATTACATTATCATTATTAACCTTACAATTGATAAATCATTTCGATGTGGTATAATATTGTTATTATTTAATGCATAATTCATAATTTAAATCTATTTGGCTTAAAAAAAGGGGGACAAACTTTTGGATAAGGAAAGAATTGAAAAAGCGGTTAAAGAAATACTGCTTGCTGTGGGTGAAGACCCCGATAGGGAAGGGCTCGTAGATACACCCAGAAGGATTGCAAATATGTATGAAGAGATATTTGCCGGACTCAATGAGGATCCGGGGAGCTATTTAGAGATACACTTTCAGCAGGAAAAATACGAGGAATTGGTTTTGATAAAAGATATTCCATTTTATTCTGTTTGTGAACATCATCTGGTACCTTTTTTTGGGAAGGCTCACGTCGGATATTTGCCCAGAAACGGTAAACTAACAGGTTTAAGTAAATTAGCCAGAGTAGTGGATGTTGTTTCCAAAAGGCCGCAATTGCAAGAGAGGCTTACAACTATTGTAGCGGATACTGTTCAAAAGCAATTAGAACCGTATGGTGTCATAGTTGTTATGGAGGCGGAACATATGTGCATGACCATGAGAGGAATTAAAAAACCGGGTTCAAAGACAGTCACCTCGGCGGTCAGAGGTGTATTTGCCACGGATCCGAAATCAAGATCTGAAGTTATGTCTATTATAAATAGTGAGAACTAGGAGATATATAATGGATAAAACTGATGAAAAAAAAGTTAAAGAAAATAAAGATTCAGGTTTTTCTCAGTATAATATTAATTTCGGGGAGAGAACATATATCATGGGAATTGTAAATATCACCCCGGATTCTTTTTCCGACGGCGGGGATTTTTTCTCGCTTGAGAAGGCGGTTTATCATGCTAAAGAAATGTTAAGGCAGGGTGCCGATATCATAGATATTGGGGGAGAGTCGTCAAGGCCCGGCCATACCAGGATTTCCGCAGAAGAAGAATTAAAAAGAGTTATGCCCGTTATAGAGAGAATCATCGATGAAACCGATGCTATTGTTTCATTAGATACCATGAGATCGGAAGTGGCCGAAGAAGGCCTTAACTGTGGTGTCCATATTATCAACGATATATGGGGACTGCAGGGAGACGGCAGAATGGCGGAGGTTGTAGCAAAGTATGATGTTCCCGTAATAATAATGCACAATAAGCATGATACGTATTATGAAAGAGATATAATCGAAGAGATGAACGGATTTTTTAAGAAATCCATTGAGATTGCACTGGGTGCGGGCATCGGTGAAGATAAAATAGTATTAGATCCGGGTATCGGCTTTGGAAAGGTATTTGAACAGAATATTCTCGTGCTAAGACGCTTAAATGAGTTTAAAAAGTTAGGATTTCCCATCTTATTAGGTACTTCAAGAAAATCCTCATTGGGCAGGATATTGGGTGTACCTCCGAAAGAGAGATTGGAAGGTACCTTAGCTACTACTGCCATAGGCATCATGCAGGGTGTGGATATCGTAAGGGTTCATGATGTGGAAGAAAATCTAAAAGCAGCCAAAGTGGCGGATGCTATAGTCAGGGGTATTTTAAATGGATAAAATCATTATGAGGGGATTAATATTCCACGGGTATCACGGTGTTTTGGAAGAAGAAAAAAAACTGGGGCAAAGATTTATTGTCGATGCCGTACTGTATGTCGATTTAAAAGAGGCGGGAAGGACCGATGATCTCAATTATACGGTCAATTATGAAGAAGTATATAATATAATAGAAAAAATTGTCAGGCATCATGAACAGTATAATTTATTGGAGGCTCTGGCGGAAAAGATATGCGAGGATATTTTGAATTCCTTTGATATAGTGCAAAAAGTCGATGTAAAAAT
>JALNXC010000181.1 GCA_023230535.1 Alkaliphilus sp.
AGCAAAAGGATGCCGCCGTTTAGCTCATTGTAGAGCGCTTGCGGCAGCTTCGTAGCAATTTCTTCTAAGATTTCTTCAACTTCATTAATTTCGAACATAAATACTCTCCTTGGTTGTTCTTACATCAACTGCTTTCACTCTACTGCAGGTATTACCCTACGCCGTAGATTGAGATCCGGTAGTATCCGGACAGCATAACGGAATTATCCGGAAAGCGTTTCGGCAACATCCGGACACCTTATCAAGTCAATAAAAAACTGGTAACCTTTTACTCAAATCAAGTTTTTATTTAGCGGGGCATATGGTGATAGTGTCGGTAATAGTATACAAACAAGAATTATTAAATCTTTATCCATATTTAATCCCTCCGGTTTAGCTTGCCTACTATTGCCTAAGTCATCAATTATCTCTACTTCAATTTATGTGACCATGTATCCATTTAAAAATAATCCGTATAAATTCCGAATACTCCGTTTTTTATTAATTTTTCATATTCAGATACCTCTTTAAATCAAGTAGTATTTTTAGAATTATGCTATGCTACACATTGTTTTATCCCACTGAATTCCGGCTATTAAACATATGATGTACTATGATAATGCTTTAAATAAATTATATCCGGAAAGCATGGGTAAAACAATTGACTACTTGTTAAATATTAATAGACATAGGTCCTACTCTCATTCGTAAATTATAAGACTGTTCTAAACATTTTTGTTTATTAGAACAATATCTTGATTAGGACGGCTATGTTGTTTGCTAAGCAAATCCATTGTATAATGTTTACAGTAGAAATAAAAAAATAATGTGATTTAATAAAATGTTGAATACAGATGAATATGTAAATAAAAACATTCAGTGGAAATATGTTACTTACAGATACTAAAAGGTTATAATATATGTAGGTATATATCGGGGAGATGGTTTTAATGGAAACGAAAGACCTAATTGATTATTGGATTAAAACGGCTGATAATGACTATAACACAATGTTAAATTTGTTTAAAAGTAAAGATTATCACTGGAGTTTATTTATAGGACACCTTGTCATAGAAAAACTATTAAAAGCTATATATGTAAAAAATATTGATAGCAACCCACCGAGAATACATGATCTATTAAGATTGTCGGAAAGGGCGAAGCTCAACACAACAGAAGAACAAAAAGATATCTTGGACTTGATTACAACTTTTAATATAAATGCTAGATATCCGGATTATAAACAAAGTTTCTACAATAAATGCGATTATGATTTTACTATAAGAAATCTTGAAAAGATAAAGGGGTTGAGAACATGGCTTCTTTCGATACTAGAGAAAAAATAGAAGAAATTGCAAGAATTTTTGCCAGGCTAGTGCAAAAAGAAATAGATGTAAAAAATGTATATTTGTTTGGTT
Organism: Alkaliphilus sp.; assembly: GCA_023230535.1. GTDB lineage: Bacteria > Bacillota > Clostridia > Peptostreptococcales > Natronincolaceae > JAAZJW01. Next base: position 1,398 of record JALNXC010000181.1, read on the forward strand.
CATATGTAAAAGGTAATTACTCAGAGGATAGTGATATAGATATAGCTGTAATTGGGGATGATTTTACAGGTGATCCGATAGAGGATACAATGATACTAATGAGAATAAGAAGAAAAATTGATAATAGGATTGAGCCTAAACCCTTTAGGACATCAGATTTCAATAAATCTAATCCAATTTCAAAAGAAATAATGGAAACCGGGGTAATTATAATGTAATTTTTTTGGTTGAGGTCGGTTCACTGGGTGCTACTCCACGCCGTAGATTTCATCAATTTCATTTGTTCACTCCGTTCACATGAAATTGGAAATCCTGACAGGGGTGATACCAGCCATTTCATTAGTTCGCTTTGCTCTCATGAAATGGGGTCATCACTCCCACTCCACGGTGGCCGGTGGTTTGGAAGTGATATCGTATACCACCCTATTTACTCCTTTCACCTCTTTTGTTATTCTGGTTGACATGGTATTTAACACCTCATGGGGTATTCTGAACCAATCCGCCGTTGTGGCATCTACGCTTGAAATTGCCCGTATGGCAATAGTATGTACATAAGATCTCTTCCCGTCTATCACCCCGACGCTTTTGATGTTTGGAAGCACGGCAAAATATTGCCAGATTTTGCCTTCCAAACCGGCATTCTTTATCTCTTCCCGGACTATAGCATCTGCTTCTTTTACTATGTTTACTTTTTCTTCCGTTATTTCGCCCAGCACTCTCACTGCAAGCCCCGGACCGGGGAAAGGTTGCCGCCACACGAGTTCATGTGCTAGATCCAGTTCTTCCCCTACCAGTCTCACTTCATCTTTATAAAGCTGCCTCAAGGGCTCTATTAATTCAAAATCTACATCTTCCGGCAAGCCTCCCACGTTATGATGACTTTTTATACCGGCTCTGCCTTCCGCACCGCTCTCTATTACATCCGAATATATAGTCCCCTGTACCAAGAAATCAAATTTCCCTAATTTATTGGATTCTTCTTCAAATACTCGAATAAACTGTTCTCCTATGATTTTTCTCTTTTGCTCGGGATCCTCTATCCCTTTTAACTTGTCGAAAAATCTGTCTTTGGCGTTTATGCGGATAAAATTCATTTTGAACTGATTTTTGAATAAATCTTCTACCCAATCGCCTTCGTTTTTTCGCATCAATCCGTGGTCGACAAAAATACATGCCAATTGATCCCCTATCGCCCTGTGCACAAGCACAGCGGCAACGGTGGAATCCACACCACCGGATAAGGCGCATATCGCTTTTTTATTGCCTACTTTGTTTTTAATTTCATCTATCTGTTTATCTATATATTTTTTAATATCGGTTCCGTTTCTCATATACATCGCTCTTTCTCATTTATCTATTTTTATGAAAACCAAGGAAAACCAAGGGGACAGTCCCTCCGGCTACCTCTGGCTAAAAAAGACTACCCAGCAGGGACAGTCTCCGTAGGTTTTCCAGTGCATCCCCTAAGCCCTTTGGGATCCTCCGAGGGCCAGTCTCATGCTGCCCGTCTCAGATACCATAGAACGACAAAACAGTTTGTTCGAAAATGCAACAGGAACCGTCCCCAGCGCACAGTGCATTTTATTCTTCTATGCTGTAATTCGGCGCCTCTTTTGTGATGATTATATCATGGGGATGGCTCTCTCTTAATCCGGCACCTGTAATGCGTACAAATTTACCATTTTTCTGTAAATCCCTTATTGTCGGGGTTCCGCAATAGCCCATGCTCGCCCTCAGCCCGCCAATCAACTGATATATGGTATCTTTCACATGTCCCTTATAGGGCACTTTGCCTTCTACACCTTCGGGCACCAATTTTCTGCCGTCTTCTTGGAAATAACGGTCCCTGCTCCCTTTTTCCATGGAAGCGATGGACCCCATACCCCTATATACTTTAAAACTCCTGCCTTTAAATATGATAGTCTCTCCCGGGCTTTCTTCTGTCCCGGCAAATAAGGAACCTATCATGATGACGCCGGCACCCGCCGCAATAGCTTTCGGTATGTCACCGGAATATTTGATGCCTCCATCCGCAATAACCGGAATCCCATATTCTTCCGCTACTTTCGCACAATCACAAACTGCGGTGATCTGCGGTACTCCTATTCCGGCAATCACTCTTGTTGTGCATATGGATCCAGGTCCGATACCGACCTTAATAGCGTCTGCTCCCGCCTCTATCAGTTCTCTTGCCGCCTCAGCCGTTGCAATATTCCCTGCAACAACTTGAAGGCCTTCATATTTTTCTTTTACCAACTTGACGGTTTCAATCACTCCCTTGGAATGCCCGTGAGCAGTATCTATAACTATAACATCCACCTTTGAATTATACAGTTCTTCTACTCTCTCCATGGTATCTTTAGCGACTCCGACGGCCGCACCGGCCAACAGCCTTCCGTTACTGTCCTTCGAAGAATCCGGAAACTGTATAGCTTTCTCTATATCCTTAATTGTAATCAAGCCTTTTAACATGCCCTTTTCATCCACTAAGGGCAACTTTTCTATCTTATGAGCCATAAGTATATCCTTGGCCTGATCCATTGTTACCCCTTCTCTTGCGGTAATTAAATTTTCCTTTGTCATCGCATCATATATTTTCTTTTTATAATTTGTCTCAAATCGTGTATCCCTGTTGGTGATAATCCCTACAAGCTTGCCTCTTTCCGTGATAGGCACACCGGAAATCCTATATCTTGCCATCAGTTCCA
>JALNXC010000182.1 GCA_023230535.1 Alkaliphilus sp.
AATTGATTGTACGTAAAAGCTGCTCTGTATCAGCCACATCTGTTAATCGTTTTTTACCATCTGCCGCTATCATGTTCAACTGCTTACAATTTGTAAGCAGTTGAACACCTTCTTCTTCACCCTCCAATATCAATATGGTCTATTAATACCACTAATAAATAGGTTATAACCTGCCTCTTTTCTAAACCTGTCGAATTCGGCGGGTTTTATCTATTCGACATGACTATCACACCCATTTTATTCTTGACTATAAACTTTTACGAAGGAGACAATAAATCTGACTGAAATTAAAATTGTCAATAATGCAGCGAACAGTATCGTCCAATGCACTTCAATTCTGTTAAGGATAATTCCATAAATTAACGCACCAAAGGGCATGCCACCCTTGCTGATCATTCCAACGATTGAGAACACACGGGACAGGTATTCGTTAGGAGTTTCCTTTTGAATAATAGTCTGTGTTGGAACACTTATAAAGATAATTGCAACACTCAACAGACTGAGAATTCCTGCAAACAAGGCAAAATATATCATCGTGCCATTACCCAGCGCCGATACAGCCTGTGGAAATAACAAAGCTGTAAACACCAGCATCGTACACATGATCAGACTGCAGCCGGCAATCAGCGCTTTGGTTACTTCCTTACCTTTGTTAAACAGCGTCCCCACTAAAATACTTCCCAGCAGTGTTCCAAATACAATTACGACCTGAAGGTAACCGTATTGAGGGTCTGTGTATTCCAGACGGGTTCTGAAAAACAGCGGCAGCACAACAGAAAATATCGGTTGAATTAAAGCCAGTATAATCAAGGAAAGAACACACAATTTACCAATTATTTTATTACCTAAAACGAACCTGACACCCTCCGATAAATCTCTTACCAATCCTGATGCACCAACAACTGCATCCCGTTTGATATGTTTGTACCTTATTAGCATTTCACTGCCGGCTGATAATAAAAATGAAATCCCATTGATTAAAAACAACACCTCAATGCCTTGGCTTGCATAGACAGCGGCACCAATCACAGGACTTAGTAAACCGGAAAAAATCCTAAGTGATGCGACAATTGAGTTAGCCTTTGTCAATTCTTCCTTCGGCACTACTTGGGGCAACATGCCTTTGGTGGCCGGATCAAAAAAACCGTATAATATGGATGTCAGAACTTGCACAGTAAACAGTAAAGCCAAACTCATTCTTCCCGAATAGGCAACAAAAGCCAAACCAAGTATTATCAGGCCATTGGCTAAATCTGTTCCCACCATGATGCTCTTTCTATTTAGTCTGTCTCCGGCAACGCCGGCAAAGGGATAAATCAATAGAATCGGTATTAAAGACAGGAAGGAAAATAATCCTACCGTAGCCGCCGATCCACCGGTGTCGATGATATATAGAGGTATAATCATCGCCTGTATGCCTGTTCCGGTATCGGACATCATTCTCCCCAGCATTAAGAATATAAAATTTGTATTTAGAGGTTTCTTTTTTCTATTCATTATCTCAGCCATCCTACAAAAATTCCACATACCCTTCTGTTCCGTTTATCCGTACCCTTTGTCCGTCTTTAATCAACTTGGTGGCGTTCTCCACGCTTACTACTGCAGGCAAACCGTATTCTCTGGCAACGACTGCACCATGGGTCATCATGCCGCCCACTTCTGTAATCAGTCCTTTAATGGATATAAATACAGGCGTCCAACTGGGGTCCGTATAGGCGGTGACCAAAATATCACCTTCCTCTATGTCGGCTTCCTCCATTCTTAAAATAACTCGTGCCCGGCCTTCAATGATTCCGGATGAAACAGGTACACCGGCTAAAGCACCTTGCGGAATATTGCCGGTGTCGTATTCACCGGATATCACTTCACCCTCGGAGGTAATGACACGCGGCGGTGTCAGCTTCTCAAACACAGCGTGTTCTTCTTTCCTGTTTGTTATAATGTTATAATCTAACCGATTTGTCTTGACCACCTCTCGTAGTTCCAAAAATGTAAGATAATAGATATCTTCTTTTTCACGAACAATACCTTTCTGCGCCAGATTGTCGGCTTCCTTCAGCAAGGCTTGCTTAATAATCCAAAAATAGGATACAAGTGAATACTTGTTGTATTCCCTGTAACCGGCAAAATTTCGTAAAACACTTATCATCTTCTTTGTCTTTTTGACTTTTCTTTTGCCACCTGGCAGTTTCTCAAGATGACTTAATATTTCTTGTTCTTTTTGCTTTGCTTCTTGCAGTCCTTGTTCAAATTTCATGCTGTGTGCATTGGGGCCAAATGCCTTGATATTATTGAGAATCATTGGAACGAGTATTGTAGGCTTTTCATTCCACCGCGTTCTGGTTATATCAATTTCTGCAGTGCAGCGCATACCATATTTTTTAAGGTATGACTTAATTGATTCAGTGACAGCTTTTCCGCCTTTCAATTTCTTCAAGTCCTCAAAAAAAGTATTGTCATTGACTTTCTCAAAGTATTCAATAACCTCCGGATACTGCCTTACGACATCCGCTACATCCAGAAGCTCAAGCCCCATTTCGGATGTAACATTATTTGATACCGATTGAGCGAGGACATCCGCTACATTTTTTTCACCCAACCACTTCTGCATATTCTTATTAATCCATGATGAGACGTAGGTTGCTGAAAAAACCGTTCCATATCCTTTAAAAAGCGTATTCTTTCTTTCTTCAAAATCTTTGAGTATAAAGTCAAACAATTCAATTCCTGATAAATTTGCAAATTTTGATTCCCTGCTGTGTATAAAAGCTTCGTTTTGAGCAATCAGGTTTTTAACTATTGCCGGGTCGTTTTGTCGATAGACCTTGATGGTATCAATACCCCATTTCAGCCACATAGAAGTGTCGGATTTGGAAGTCTTTCCACGATATAAATTTTTTACAAAATCCTTTCGTTTCATCAAATTATATAAAGCATTTTGCATCAAAACATCGACTGTCACAAGGCTTTTTAAATAAAATTTGGACATGAAAGGGGAAGCAAGCTCCTTGGACATATCCATATAAAGTCTTCCACCCATTTCAGGCATCTCCGAACCGGTTATTCGCTTCATCCATTCCTGATAAAATGTCAGTCCCAATGGTTTCATGGCTTCCGTCATCATCTGTCGATGACCGAAGGAGATATATACATGGTTTTTATCGTCCTTTACCTCCGATACAGGATATAAGGTGGTGATGGGGCGGCTCTGAACGATATAAAACATATTTTCTTAAAGGCACCATTCGATATCCTGCGGATGTCCGAAATAGGACTCAATGGTTCGTCCCATATGTTCCAGCTGTAAAATCTGTTCGTCTGTCAGGGTCTGCCTATTCTGGTCTTTAGTCTCAATCTCTTTTTCTTCCGTACCACCCTCTTCTATAGCGTAGATAGCAAGTTTTTTGGTAGAAACCTTTTTATCGACGATTCTGCCTTCTCTTACTTTATAGATATCTGCATTTACCAGACCGGAGACCAGAGCCTCACCAAGTCCTAAACTGGCATCTATTGATGACACCTTCCGGTTAGAGTTGACGGGATCTGCTGTGAACATAATCCCCGATGCCTGGGGGAAAACCATCCTCTGGATGATAACAGATAAATGAACCTTGCGGTGATCGAAGTTATTCCGTATGCGGTAGGTGACTGCGCGATCGGTAAACAATGATGCCCAACACTTACTGATATGCTTAAGAATCGACTCTTTTCCTTTGATATTTAAATAAGTATCCTGCTGTCCTGCAAATGATGCCGTAGGAAGATCCTCCGCTGTGGCACTGGAACGCACGGCATAAGCATGATTCTCCCCATACTTGACGAGGTAATAAAGAATTTCCTCCTCGATGTCCTTTGAAATAACGATTCCTTCAATAACTCTGCGAATTATTCCGCTGATTTCACTGATTTTCTTTCTGTCCTCTGCCTTTAGTAGAGACAATTGCTCCAACAATAAGTCTACTTCCGGTGTTTCGTTGATTATTTTTTTGTATGCTTCGGTAGTAATGCAAAAGCCCTCCGGTACTTGTGTTCCCTCAATTCTGGATAGTTCCCCAAGGTTGGCGCCTTTACCCCCAACC
>JALNXC010000183.1 GCA_023230535.1 Alkaliphilus sp.
CCCTTCGGGAGTGATAGCCAGATATTCCGTACCTGCGCCACATCCCGAAATCCTTTTGATAACACAGGGGCCCTGTTCCAAATCTATTGTGAAATGAAAAAAACCGAATTCTCTTCCTTCTTTAACCCTTTTAACATACTCTTTAGCTAAAAGTTCATACTGCTCAAATATAGTCGGTAGATCCTCTTCTTTGATGGCATAATCATGATGGGCCTCGGTAACCACCGGCTCTATGGATGTGCTTTTAAACCCCAAGTCGACCAGGTGTAATACATCTTTTGCAAAATCAAGATTATTCCCGGTAAATGTACCCCTTACAAAATAATCGCGTTGTTCTCTCATCTTTGCCATTTTTAAAAATTTAGGCATTATTATATCATAGGTACCTTGTCCGTTTATTGTATATCTCATGGCATCATTTACTTCTTTTCTCCCATCGATACTGAGCACCACATTATGCATATTTTCATTTATATATTCCATGTTTTCTTCATCGAGCAAAAGGCCGTTGGTAGTTATAGTAAATCTGATATTTTTATTGTATTTTTTTTCCTCAATTCTCCCGTATTCAACAATTTCCTTGACAGTTTCAAAGTTCATCATTGGCTCCCCGCCAAAAAAGTCTACTTCCAAGTTGCGGCGGTTTCCGGAATTTTTGATCAAAAAATCTATGGATTTTTTGCCGATTTCTGCACTCATCAAACTTCTTTTACCTTTAAAGTCCCCCTGGGATGCAAAACAATATTTACAGCGCATATTACAATCATGGGCTATATGCAGGCATAGAGCCTTAACAACGGGCTCTTTATTTTTGAGAGATTTATGGTCCAAATAACGGTCGTCTGAAAATAGAAGGCCTTTCTCTTTTATAAAATCTAATTCATTTATCGCCTCCTCTATCTCCGCACCGGAATATTTATTTTCAAGTAAATCTATAATTTCTTCCGTCTCTTTATCCTGATAAAAATCTAAAACATCATAAACCAATTTATCGATCACGTGAACAGCACCGCTGTTTACGTCTATAACCATATAGGTGTTGTCTTGATAAAATTTGTGAATCATCAGATAAAACTCCTTTCGGTCGATTTGCTACTCTCCCCGGTCGCGCAGGTCGGGTTCGCACAAATCAGGTTAAATCATAAGGGTCATTCTCCGCAGTCTCGCTACACAAATTTATTTGCTCCCCTTGGTCGCATAAATTTGGCCCTAACGGGCACCCCTGTCATAAACTTTTTTTGGGGTTGGTGCTCGTTGCGTTTGACCTACCATCGATTTGCTACTCCCTCCGGTCGCACAAATCGGGTTCGCAGTCTCATACTCAAATTTGTTTATTCCCTTCGGTCATACAAATTTGGTATTCGTTGCATTTGACCTACCAACGATTTGTTTCACAAATCGGGTTAGGTCATAAAGGTCATAATGAAAAAAACAGCAGTAGATTTATACTGCTGCATCATCTTTATGTAATCATTTTTTCTCACACTCTTGGTTGGCTACCGTACATGAGGTTTTGCAAGCCGATTGGCAAGAAGTTTGGCATTCGCCGCATCCTCCCTTAACAGCACTCTTTACAAGAATTGCACCGTTTAATGTTTTTATATGCTTCATATAAATGCTCCTCTCCATAAGGTATCATTTTACTTTTGTTAGTTTTTTTATTAAACACTCCTTCGCTGATGAAATAGCTCTATATTCAGGCTACTATTATATTATAGCATAAAAGTAAAATTTTAAAAAGTCCGTTATTTTATATTCACTCCTAACATTCCTCCTATTATTCCGGCCCCCACACCTAAACCTGTTTTATATAAGGCAATACGGCCTATGGTGTAACCCGATATGAAAATTTTGCTTAGGAGTACCAATATGAGAACGTAGATCAACCCTATAATCCCGCCGTGGAGCCATCCTTTCTTTTTAAAATGTACGGAACAATAGATGGATGAATATACTATACCGACTATCATAATAACAGATGTGACGAGGGGAATGGTACCTTCCCCCATGCTCGTATAAGTTATCAGTATGGCCCCTATAAGAAAAAGCAACAAAGATATGATATATCCTCGCATCAACCCATACCCATAAATTTTTATATTAAAAGGACCTGCTTTTGATATGTTTTTTTTCTCGGCTTTCACTGTAACACCCCCATTAAATTTTAATTTTATCTCGCATAAAATCCCCTAACTATAGCCTTATTTTATACATATGCCCCCTAATATAAAATTTATTACTAATTTTGTCCATCCTGTTGATTATTTTTTCCCTCTGGGCGCGCCAATTAGAAGTGAGAGGTGAGAAATCAGATGCCGGAAAAATTTCATGTTTAAATTATTGCACAAAAAAAGCAGCTAAGCTGCTTTTTAGCACAATTGATTATTTAATCATCCGGTCCTTTATCCTGTGAAACTATAGAACTGATTGCCCACCTGGTCGTAGGCAGTTTCATTTTATCCGGCCCGACCTCAATGGTGATGACATCTTCTTTTGCTTTGATAATTTTGCCGTAGATACCGCCAATGGTAATTACCTCATCCCCGACCTTCAGATTGCTTCTCATTTCCCTGATTTTTTTATCCTTTTGTTGCTGTGGCCTTATCAGTATAAAATAAAAAACTATAAGTATCCCCAGGGGGAATATTAAGCTTATGTACTGTTGCCTCTCCATTTCGATATTACGCCTCCTCTTCGATTTTATAGTGTATTATCATATAAATTAATTCAACAAATATGATAAATTCCCTGCAAATAATTCAAAATAGATATTATATTAATATCCGCATAAAACATAGTATTCTATAATTTATGCCCGTATTTCCGAAAAAATTCATCCCTATAATCCAATAAACAGTCCTTTTTTATAGCCTGCCTTATATTTTTCATTAATCCCAATAGAAAATATAAATTGTGATATGTAAACAATCTGAGACCCAAGATTTCATTTGCTTTAAACAAATGGCGCAAATAAGCCCTTGTATAATTTCTACATGTATAACAATCGCATTCCGGATCTAAGGGTTCAAAACTTTCCGTATGAACGGAATTTTTGATTACTACCCTGCCCTGACTTGTCATGGCAGTACCATTTCTGGCAATTCTTGTAGGCAATACGCAATCAAACATATCTATCCCCCTGATTGTCCCCTCTATTAAATCATCCGTACTTCCAACACCCATCAAGTATCTTGGTTTATCTTCCGGCATCAAGGGTACCGTGGAATCTAAAATTTCGTACATGAGCTGTTTGGGTTCGCCTACACTCAACCCCCCTATGGCATACCCCGGAAAATCTAATCCTATTATCTCTTCCGCGCTTTGCTTTCTGAGATCCTCATATATACCTCCTTGAATTATTCCAAATAAGGCTTGATTCTCGGTATTGTTATGTGCTTCCTTACATCTTTCAGCCCACCTTGTAGTTCTTTCAAGAGAAGCCCTTACATAATCATATTCTGCCGGATATGAAACGCATTCGTCAAAAACCATCATAATATCGGCACCTAGGGAGTTCTGTATATCGACGGCCTTTTCCGGGCCGATAAAATGTTTTGAGCCGTCTATATGGGACCTGAACTCTACACCTTCTTCGCTTATCTCCCTGAGAGGTCCTAAGCTAAATACTTGGAACCCCCCGCTATCGGTCAAAATCGGCCTGTCCCAATTCATAAATTTATGTAATCCGCCTGCTCTTTCAATCAATTTATGCCCCGGCCTCAAATATAGATGATATGTATTGCTCAAAATAATTTGAGAATTAACCTCTGTTAACTCCTCCGGAGTCATTGCCTTAACTGTTGCCTGGGTACCTACGGGCATAAAAATAGGCGTTTCTATTGTTCCATGCGGTGTATATAATTTACCTAATCTTGCCCCGCTCTGTTTGCATACTTTTATAAGTTCATATCTGATTGCCATTACAAACCTTCACTCCCATTTCCCACTTCCCACTTCCCACTTCTCACTTCCCACTTCTCACTTCCCACATCCCACTTCCCACATCCCACTTCCCACATCCCACTTCCCACTTCTCACTTCCCACATCCCGCATCCCACTTCTCACTTC
>JALNXC010000184.1 GCA_023230535.1 Alkaliphilus sp.
ATCGGTGCAAATATTACTGCTCCCGTAAGTATTATGGGGGCTGCGGCTCCCATTGCGAACCCGCCTGCTAAAGTTATTGCGGAAACTATTTCGAATTTACATATATGAAGTATCAATTTTAAAAATGTATAGGAATTAGACACTCCTAAGGCGTAGGATGATTGAATTATAGTACTGCTGGCTTCCCTGAAAGCTTTTTCAATTCTGACCTGTATGAATGGGAAAATCATAATTCCTAAGGTTATTCCGGCGGCTAAAAGTGACCTTTCTAATTTTAAATTAACAACCAAAAGCGTATACCCAAAAAGCCCTAAAACTATTGAGGGTATACCGGCCATACATTGAATTATGATATGAATTATATTTTCAATTCTTTTTGATTTACAATAATATACTATATATATTGATGTTGAAATTGCCAGCACAGAAGCAAAAATACATGCAATAATTGTTAAAAACAGGCTTCCGGCAATAGCGGGTAAAACTCCACCTTCGGCACCTAACGGTATTCCTTTAGGATTTCCGAATATAAATTCAATGTTTATAGATCTGAAACCATGTTTGATTATATATCCGAATATAAATAAGGTCAAAAAAAGAACTGTTGCTCCGCTCAATATAATCCATATTTTAAACAGTAATTCCTTTATGTTTTCCAACATGGTATCATCCTTTTTTATCGTACATGGATTCCCTTTTTAATATAATAAAAAATTATATTTATGATTAAAAGCATAACCATAAGCACCAACCCCGAAGCGAAAAGGGCATGATAGTGTAAACTTCCCACTTCAGCCATACCCATCTCGAGAGCAATCAAAGACGGGATTGTTTGGGCTCTTTTTAGAAGCTTTGGAGAAATTGGTGTATTTCCCATTACCATCATAACAGCCATGGTTTCTCCCATGGCTCGGCCTAAGGCTAAAATAACAGCGGCTATTATACCTTTTTTACTTTCCGGAAGTACAATTTTTCTTGCCATATATATTTTTGATGTTCCCAAGGCCTCCGAAGAAAATAAATTTTCTTTATATATATTATCCATGGTTTCCGAGCAGGTAGATATTATATAGGGCAGGATCATAACCGACAGTAATATACCTCCGGCTAATACGGATTCACCTGTGGGAAAATCCAGAACAGCTTCAAAAAATTTAACTATCACTAAAAGGCCTATAAAGCCATATACTACAGACGGTATACCTGCTAAAATATCAATAATTCCCCTTGTAATGACCTTCCATTTGCCATTTGTATATATAGATAGCAAAAGCCCGGTCCCTACACCTATTGGCAAGGCTATAATAATTGCGACAAAAGATACATATAAAGTTCCCAATATTATATTTAAAATGGATAAGTCAGTAGGGGATTTAAGGGGATTCCACTTTCTTCCTGTTATAAATTTTAATATTGATACTTCTTTAAAAAATACTATACTCTCCTTGAATATAAATATAATTATAAATACCAAAATCAACAATGAGAAAAGGGTTAATAGCTTAATAACTGTATCAAATATTTTGTCTATCAGTTTATACATATGTTCACCCCAAAAATTCAGGGAATAATATCCCTGAATTTAATTCATAGGCACATAGCCCATCTGTTCAATAATTGCGGATCCTTTTTCCGATACAAGCACATCTACAAACGCCTGCTGTTCGGGGCTTAGGTCTCCTTTTTTAACAGCTATAAGGGGCCTTGATATTTTATATAAACCGCTTGCTATATTTTCTTTGGTTGCTTCAATACCATCAACTTTTAGCGGAATAAGCTTCCCTTTGTTTTGATTAACCATACCGAAAGAGGCATAACCTATAGCATCTTTGTTTTCAATCACCTTTGTAACCAATGCCCCCATGGATGGTGCTTGAATAGCATCTTCCCTGACGTCTGTGTCTCCCATTACGCTTTTCTGAAACACCTCGTGGGCTCCACCACCTAAATCTCTTATAACTACCACCATTTCCCTATGTGGCAAACTGCTATCAATTTCGTCCCAATATTTATATTCACCGGCAAATATTTTTTTTACTTCCTCCATTGACAGATCATCCCTTATTTTTGTCAAGGGATTTTCAGGATTAATGGAAACTGTTAAAGCATCTATACCTAGTGTAAACGCCCTGGGATCTCCGATTTTTTTATTTTCTTCATCTTTAATTTCTCTTGCCAACATACCAAAGTCACTGGTTGCTTCCAGTACCGCTTTAACACCTGCACCTGAGCCGCCTGCCGAAACATAAATAGCAATGTTTTCTGCCGGAAAGCTTGAATCTACCTTATCCCATGTAGTGTATTCTTCGATAAAATCAGTCGCAATAGCCGATATTACAGGAGCTAGAGTGGATGATCCGTTAAATGTAATTTGGGCTTTAAATGTGCCGCTTTCTCCGCCTGTCGTTTCGGCTCCGTTTTGTTCCCCCGTTGCACCGGAGGGATTTTCTTTAGTGCATCCGGTCAGGGCAATAGAGAAAATTAATATTACTAATAAAAAAACACTTATACATTTTTTCATTACGATTCCTCCTCGAAATTTATATGCTTCTATAACAGAATTGTAATGCTTTTCCTAAAATTATGCCAATAAATAATACCTATACAAATATTGACACCGATAGACAATCTTAATAATATCTTTTTGACAAAAATATTGGCGGGGTATTAGGTTGTTATAAGTGAAACGCCGGATTTCCATACAGTCTGATATCTTCTTGCTATAGATATATTTAATAAGCAAAATACCAACTATAAAAAGTTCCTATCCTTAATGCAATGATCCGGGACATTCTGTATACTATAAGTATTACATATAAAAATATTGTCAAATAAGGAGGAAAAGATGAATTCCAAAGGATTTATATCATTACTGTCGCTAATTATTATAGCTTTATTGTTAGTCACGGGCTGTGGTAAAGAGAAAGGCATATCAAAAACGCCCGGTTATAATGAGATGGATGCAGTATCCCGGGAATTTAATCCAAATGTAGATTTTGAACAAATACTTGAGGAAGCTAAGGGAAATATCGTCAGTTTTTATGGCTGGGGCGGGGATGAAAATAGGAATAAATGGTTAAGACAAACTGTTGCCCCCATATTAAAGGAAAGATATGATGTTACCCTAGAAGTTGTCGGAATGGATATCGACGATATTTTAGCTAAATTAGCGGGGGAAAAACAAGCCGGCTTAGAACAAGGTGCTATCGATATGATATGGATCAATGGAGAAAATTTCTATTCCGCCAAGGAAAATGATTTGTTATTTGGCCCTTTTATAGAAAAATTGCCTAATTTTGAAAAATATATAGACAGTGAGGACGAAGAAGTTAAATATGACTTTGGATTTCCTATAGAAGGTTATGAAGCACCTTACGGCAAGGCACAAATGGTATTTATCAATGATAGCGCCACAACCGGGGAAACACCGGGAAATACCGATGAATTCATGGAATATTGCAAAAAATATGAAGGTAGGGTGACTTATCCCGCATTGCCTGATTTTACAGGGAGCGCCTTTGTAAGAACATTGATTTATGATATAGTCGGACATGAACAATTCTCCGATATGGAAGCAGATAAAGAGGTAGTCAAGAAAGCGATAGAACCTGCCTTAGAATATTTAAGGGAGTTAAACAAATATTTATGGAATCAAGGTAAAACCTTTCCCGCCACCTCGGGGGAAGTTGATAATATGTTTGAAGACGGCGAGTTGGTAATGACCATGAGTTATGGGTCATACTCAGTAGCCGTAGGCAAGGAAAAGGGTATATATAGCGATACTGTGCGAACATTTATCTTTGATAAAGGTACCGTGGGTAATACCAATTATATAGCCATAGCCAAAAATTCACCCAACAAGGCTGCCGCTATGGTGGCAATCAATGCAATTATTTCGGCTGAAATACAAGCGACCCAATTTGAAGAGCTGAGAACATTACCGATAGTTTCTTATAACAAATTGACCGATGAAGAGAAAGCCGGGTTTGACAATGTCGACATGGGAGAGGGAGTTTTGCCACAAGATGAGCTCCTTGCCAAACGTCTACCGGAGATGCCGGCCAA
>JALNXC010000185.1 GCA_023230535.1 Alkaliphilus sp.
CGGGATCTGCCGAAGAAGAAAAATTAAAACAGGCAGAAGAAGCAGTGGATATGCAAAAATTGATAGCTGAAAATGAAATTATCATTCCTCTGTTAGAAGCGAATGACGTTAAAGGCGATTTTACCGGGAACAGCAGCCCCCCGCCGGATATTGATACGGTATGGAACAAAACAAATGAGAATATCGCGAAGGTACACAGAAAATGGAATGTGCTGGAAGCACAGTTGCCGTCAGGGAAAACATCCCTGGAAAAGATTGAAGATTTCGAAGAAATATTAAATGATTTAACTCTATCTGTTGTAAATAGAGAAATACTCGACAGTTTAAAATCAGCTAATGAACTGACAGGGACTGTAGCCGGCTTCAGAGGGCATTTTGACGGTATAGGCAAACATGATGTTTATGAAATGTACTATCATATCAGGGGCACCATTTTATCCGCAGCCTCCGATAACTATGCGGAAGCTATGGATCATCTAAATGAAACGAGTAAAATTGGCGATTCCATCAGGCAGGATTTGATAAAAAAAGATCCCGAAGATATACTCAGAAAATTTGAATTATCGATAGAGGATTTGGAAGAACAACTGATGAATAAAAATTTTTATTTAGCCCGGATAAAATCCCCCATCGTCATTAAAAACATTCGACTCATCCAGGATACATTTGAAACAGAAAAATAAAAAAACCATGGGGTCTGGTACAGTGGTATTTCCCGGTGATATTTCCAGAAGACCGGAGGGATTGGAAGGAATCGAAAAAACCGGAAGGTCAGGTACAAAAAAAACCACTGTACCTGACCCCTTGGTATTTTGGTCTTTTGGCCTTTCTTGATATACCCGGTCCGATATGGTATAGTATGGTATCAAGGATTTGAAAAATAAATAATAAAGAGGTGAATAAATATGAATGTTTTTGAAGCTATAGATTCCCGAAGAAGTATACGGGATTTTACGGGTGAGGCTATAAGCGAACAAAATCTGAAGACCATACTAAAGGCGGGATTTCAAGCCCCTTCGGCTCATAATCTTGAACCCAGGGAATTTATCGTAGTGAAAGATAAAAAAATCATAGAAGAGATTGTGAAGTTTCATAAATACGCAAAGATGCTGCCTCAGGCCGGCTACGGCATAATAGTATGCGGAGATACAACAAAACAAGATGTACTGGGCTTTGTCATATCCGATTGTTCCGCCTCCATACAAAATATGCTCCTGGCAGCCCATGGTTTGGATTTAGGAGCTGTTTGGTGCGGCGTCTATCCCAGAGAACATCTGATAAAAGGTATGACCGATGTTTTAAACCTGCCCGAACATATTGTACCCGTAGGAATGGTCGTAGTGGGAGTAAAAGACGGAGGACCGGCGGCTATCGACAGATATGATGAAAGTAAAATTCATTATGAAGGGTGGTAATTTCAAATTACCACCCTTTAAATTCCCCTCTATTTTAATTGTTTTTATAATAATCTGTAATTTCCTCTTTAATTATTTCAAAATATTCGGATATGGATTTTGCACCTAATTCTTTTACTATTTCATCATCGTTACCGAAAAAACCCTCAACCAGTCCGCAATGAGTATCTTTCTCCGCGTTTTCGTGCGGTACGTCCCCTAATACATCCCTTATCTTGTCCACATCTACCCTATTATTTTCTACGCCGATAATATCATGAAAAATCGCGTCTTCAAAATCATATACACCACCTATAATAAATAGCGGTTCTAAATCCTTTCTTTCCCCTTTAACATCTATGTGCAAATATCTTATAGTATCGAGCAAATTTAAAACTCTATTTGCCCTTTCCGTGTTTTCTATTTCAATATTGTCGTTTTCATCTATACCTACTTTATCCAAGTCAATAGATATTGTATATACATAGTAAAGTTCATGAGCCTTATTCTCATCCTTAAAACTTTCCAAAGAAACTGCATTTGAAAGTCTTGTTATCGCTAAACGTATCTTTTGTTCTTCGGTCTTTCTCACATATCCGAAAAGGTCCACTTCCGGATATTTATCTATCGTTGCTTCCGGAGCAAATTGCAGCACCGTTTTATCGTCCCCTACCTCTTTATAATCCGTCCCCATCTGATTTATGAGGCTGTGCCTCAATGTCTGTATAGGTACATAACTATGTTGATGCACTTTCCCTCCTAATATCCTTTTGCGGGATTTCACATTCCCATCGGCTTCCTTATCAATAGCGCTTTCCATCTGAAATATGATCGCCATAGTCAATCCCTTGATTTTCATCGGCCTTCCCCCCATATCTTGTTTAATTATCAATTAAGCAAATCTTTTATATCAATAGTGGGCTTGTTAGGATAATCCATTATCTTATTTTCCCAGGTTCTTATCCTGATAGAGTTTTTCCCCTGCGATATCAAATATTGGGGAGCAATGGGAGTTTTGCCGTTTCCACCCGGAGCATTGATAATATAAGTCGGAATAGCCAAGCCCGATGTATAACCCCTGAGATATTCCATAATTTCGATGCCGTCGTCGATAGAAGTATTAAAGTGAAGGGTGCCCTTTACCTTTTTAGCATGAAAAATATAATAGGGCCTGACCCTGCATTTCAGGAGCTCCTGATTTAAAAGACGCATGACATATTTATCGTTGTTTATGCCGTTCAATAATACGGATTGATTTCCTAAAGGAATTCCGGCAAGGGATAATTTGTCACAGGCCTTTTTAGCCTCCACAGTCACTTCCGCAGGATGATTAAATTGAGTATTTATAAATATAGGAGGATATTTCTTGAGAACATCTATAAGATTATCGGTAATTCTTTGCGGCATAGTAACCATTACTCTGCTGCCCAACCTGATAAAATCAACCGACGGAATAGCATGAATTTCACCTAAAAGCCAATCTAAGGTTTCATCCGAAAGGGTTAAAGCATCACCACCCGTAATTAAAACATCCCTTATTTCAGGATTAGATCTGATATATTCGACGGATTCTATAAGTTCTTCTTTGGAAGTGTGATTATCACTGGAACCTATATTCCTCCTTCTCTGACAATGCCTGCAAAACATCGCGCATTCATTAGTAACATTGATAATAAGCCTATCCGGATATCTTCTGGTAATAGCACCGGCAGGATTAGTAAATTCCTCAGCCATAGGGTCTTCTTTTCCTTCATCTATCAATTCAAGTTTCGTGGGTATAGATTGAAGTTTTATAGGATCAAATTTATTATTATCATCTATCAGAGATAGATAATAAGGGGAAATAGCCCAACGATATTTTTTACCGACATTTTTCACCGCGTTTATGTCATCTTCGTCCAATAAAATTATTTTGAGCAAGGTTTCTAAATCGGAAATTTTGTTGCTTAGCTGCCATTCGTAGTCATTCCAGTTCTCTTCGGTAGCATTTAAAATAGAAAGTATTTTTTTCTTTTTTTCCTCATATCTTTTTTGCCGCTCAGATGACATGCCGTAGGGTATAGTATCTTTAATATCTAAATAATCTTGAATCCTACTTTTCAGTTCATTTGCCCTATCTAAAGCTATCTTTTTTTTATCCATAAATTCTCCTTCCTTTTATTTATTTTATATGATTTAAAATTAAATATAGGTCGTGTAATTGAAAACGATTATATTATAACATAAAATATTTAGGCATACAAATCCGCAAATCCGAATAATAATGTCAAATTACAGTATTCGAGGGGCAAATAAAATAACAATTTATGGGTTAAATTCCCTGATTTTCAACGAATAGAACGTATATTCATGTGCTATCGAATATGATATAAAAATTTAGTAAAAAATAGTAATATGGGGTACATAATTATTGCGTTTTATGTTATTCTAATATAATAATGGGTAGTTATGATATAGTTGGGTTAATAACAAATATTGAGGAGGATTACCATGAAGCATTTTAAACTATTACAGCGATATTTATCAAATTTGGCTGTTATAACTGTAAAATTACATAATATTCACTGGAATGTAGTAGGCAGGAATTTTATGCGTATTCATAATTTTACGGAGGAGCTCTACGATCAGGCCTTTGAAGATTATGACGAAGTAGCAGAATTATTAAAAACAA
>JALNXC010000186.1 GCA_023230535.1 Alkaliphilus sp.
TCAGAGAAAGTAGGGGCGGACCCGTGTGTCCGCCCGCAAAGGGCACAAGTTGGTAGGAGCAGATTCGTGATATCCGGCTTTCGGGTTGTAGGGGAAGACCCGTGTGTCTGCCCAGTAGGGGCCAGAAATCAGGGATCGGGGTTTCGGAGTTATAAAAGATCAGGTCTGCCGGCAAACCGATATCCGGCTTCCAAGAGGTAGGGGCGGACCCATGTGTCCGCCCGCAAAAGGTACAAGTAAATCAGGGGGAGGCATGCCTTATGAAAACTATTTTATTTGTATGTACGGGCAATACATGCAGAAGCGTCATGGCAGAGGCCCTTTTCAAACATATGCTGGCAGACAGAAAAGACAAATTGAAAGATATTAAAGTGATATCCGCCGGCATATATGCATGGGAGGGCGACAAAGCATCATATGGAGCAGAGAAAATATTAAAAGAAAAAGGCATAAATGTTACGGAATACAGTTCCAGGCTTCTGACACCGAAATTGGTAGAAGAGGCCGATTTAGTTCTGACTATGACATCAAATCATAAAAGGGCCGTACTGGGCATGTGCCCGAAGGCCGGAACAAAGGTACATACATTGAAGGAATATGCGTTAAACCGTGGTGATAAAGAAGTTCATATATCGGATATCGGCTCAGGAGGAGCTGATTATGATATAAAAGATCCCTATGGGCAGTCGGTCGATGTCTATCGAGAAAGTGCGGAGGAGATAGAAAAATACTTACATATATTGATCGATAAAATTTCCTCTATTGATTGATAAAATCTTTTCTATTGATTGATAAAGTCTTTTCTATTGACTGATAAAATTCCTTTTATTGATTGATAAAATTTTCTCAATATAATAGGCATTCATATCAATACTTAATAAGAAACATGATTTAGCTGCAATTTTCTATCGGTAATTTTTACAGGTGTTTGCCCACGGTTTTTTAAAAAAATGTTTGAAGGATTCTTATGATTAATATAGAATATAAATGTGAATAACCCGGATATTTAATAAAAAACACGACAAGGATATATTTGCGGAAAATAATAACACTGGGGGCGTTGACATGAAAATTGCTATCGGGAATGACCATGCCGGATATGGATTGAAGGAGATCATTAAAAATCACCTGCAGGAAAAGGGTTTTGATATAAAGGATTTCGGGACCGATTCAACCGAATCCACGGATTATCCTGATTTTGCTATGAAGGTGGGGGAGGCAGTAGCGGCCGGTGATTTTGAAAGGGGTATATTAGTTTGCGGGACGGGCATAGGTATATCCATCGCTGCCAATAAGGTGCCGGGAGTGTATTGCGGTTTAGTCGGCGACTGTTTTTCCGCCAAGGCCTCAAGATGGCATAACAATACCAATATTATAGCGCTCGGGGCGAGGGTCATAGGGCCCGGATTAGCTTTGGATATTGTAGACACATGGTTGGGAACGGAATTTAAAGGCGGCAGGCATCAAAGGCGAATTGACAAAATTACCGAAATTGAGAAAAGATATTTAGTTAAAAATTGACAATAGATATAGAGAAATGGATATAGGGGGGCAGCGGTTTCTTACAGTTCCCCTGTGTCATAAATATTTTATTTTGTTGGGGGAGTGGCTATATGCGTCCATCTTGGGATGAATATTTTATAGAAATAGCGGAAGTGGTTAAAACACGCTCAACTTGCCTGCGCAGGCAGGTCGGAGCAATTATCGTTAAAGATAAGCAAATTTTATCCACCGGATATAACGGTGCACCCACAGGTTTAAAACATTGCGAAGAAACGGGATGCCTCAGAGAACAGTTGGAGGTGCCGTCAGGTGAGAGGCATGAACTCTGCCGCGGGCTCCATGCGGAGCAAAATGCAATTATTCAGGCTTCGCTTCATGGCGTTAAAATAGAAGGGGCTACCATCTACGTGACTACACAGCCCTGTGTGGTCTGCGCCAAAATGATCATTAATTCAGGAATAAAAAGGGTGGTTTACAGAGGGGATTATCCGGATAAGCTTTCTGCCCGGATGCTTGAAGAGTCCGGAATTACAGTACAAAAATTTCAATAGAATATATGAGAATATAGGGGTGTTTTTCTCTAACTTACAATATCATCCATTGATAAATCAAGCCAAATGATATAAAATAAAAACGAGGTTTTTGAACAATAGCTTATCAATATTTATATATATAAGGAGAAATTTCTGTTTTATTGAATATTATACATTATTACTTAAGATAACAGGGAGTGTAAATTGATGGAAAAACAAAATATAATTATGAATTTGGGTATTGTGTTTGCTACGGCATTGGTAATCACATACATATTGACTCCTTATGCTAAACGGTTAGCCTGTAAATTAGGAGCTATAGATGTGCCTGAAGATAATAGAAGGGTACATGAAAAGCCTATACCGAGCCTTGGGGGCGTTGCTATTTATTTCTCCTTTATTATCACTTCCGTCATATTGACGGTATTTAGTAAAAATATGAGTTTTAATAGCGAGCTTAAAGGGATTTTATTAGGTGCGACTTTAATTGTGATCATAGGCATCATCGATGATATAAAGCAAATTTCTGCTAAATATAAATTGGCGGTTCAAATATTAGCGGCCCTAATAGCCGTATACGGTGGCGTAACGATCAATTTTGTTAAGTTTCCTTTAGCGAATACCGAAAGCGGGCTGGTTTTTTTAAAAGCCCTAAAAGTTCCGGTGACAATATTTTGGATTATCGGTATTACAAACACTATTAATTTAATAGACGGGTTGGACGGACTGGCGGCCGGTGTATCCACAATAGCATCATTGTCTTTGGCGGTAGTCGCTTATAATGTCGGACAATACAGCGCTACTATTTTACTCGTAGTATTGGCGGGATCATCCTTAGGATTCCTACCTTATAACTTTAATCCGGCCCAAATTTTTATGGGTGATGCGGGGTCACTGGTTATAGGATATTTATTAGCTACCATATCGGTCGCAGGGCTGATTAAGGGTGCTACAACCGTTGCTGTTGCAATACCGGTATTGGCATTGGGCGTACCCGTATTTGATGCCACGTTTGCTATAGTCAGAAGACTGAGAAATAAAAGGCCTATAATGGAAGCGGATAAGGGCCATCTTCATCATAGGCTTCTTGAGCATGGTCTGAGTCAAAAACAAACAGTGTTAATATTATATGTTGTCAGTTCCGTACTGGGAGGGAGTTCCATAATCATCTCCGATATCGCCAGGTCCTCCGCTTATCTGATAATTGGTGTAATATCAATTTTAACATTATATGGGGCCTATAGGATAGGAATTACAAAAAAGGTGGCCGAAAAAAGGGAAGCGAAAATATAATTATTGATGAATATGTAAGATTTAACATATTGGCTTTTAATGTAGCCAATATGTTAAAATTTTGTTATAATATATACAAGATGTAGCCCTTGGGCTGCTATATACAAACTAATGCCTAAAAACTACCGCCGTCCGTTCAAATGGTAGTTTAAAATATTTTAAATTTAGTGAAAAAAAGAAGGGAAAACGAAATACATGTAGAAGTAACTATTATTATGTAGAAGTAATTGTTGTACTACACACTACACAATATATATAGATATATACGGAGCTAATGCAATAGTGCCGGGGTATCTTATAAGATAACAGGCAAATAGCCGGCACATGCAATCGAACAATTGTTTATGTTATCGAAAAAGGGGATAAATAAACTTGAACTGGGGGGTTGTAAAAAACATATAACAATAAACAGCTATACTTACAACGCGGACAGTTTATGCGAATGAGGGGAAAGTCTATATGACAAAAAAGAAAGGCCTAATGCAAAAATTAAAGGTGTTAACCGTATTTGGAACAAGGCCGGAAGCGATAAAAATGGCTCCTTTAATAAAAAAAATAGAAGAATATGAACAGATAGAATCCATAGTTTGCATAACCGCACAACATCGTGAAATGCTTGATACGGTGTTGGAACTATTCAAAATTAATCCGAATTATGACTTAAATATAATGAAACACGGGCAAAGCATAACAGATATTACTGTGAGAGTGTTAAAAGGAATGGAAGA
>JALNXC010000187.1 GCA_023230535.1 Alkaliphilus sp.
CTATAATTTTTCCCCTTTCTTTAATGAGCGGCTTTATTTACTATAAAAACGGTTTTACCGCAATAAATATTACACTGCAGGTAGCCATTGGAGGAACTATCGGAAGTTACATAGGATCCAATGTTTTAAATAAAATTCCGGCAGATCATCTCAGGAAGATATTCGGATTTTTTATGATTATTGCTGCTATAAGGATGATATTTTAATGATATTTTTTTTACTGGGCTTAATGACCGGTATAATAGGCGGCATGGGAATTGGTGGTGGCACCATTTTAATCCCCGGTCTAATATTAATAACAGATTTTCAACAGCAAACCATTCAAAGCATTAATTTAATTTCATTTATTCCCATTGCAATTGTTGCATTGATTACCCACTACCGAAATAAAAAAATATTACTAAAACTCAGCTATCCCCTTATTTTTTCCGGGCTTTTTGGTACTTTTATAGGTTCAAAAACAGCCCTAACTATATCGTCAAAATTGCTTAGGAAGCTGTTTGGAGTGTTTTTGCTGATTATGGGGATCTATGAATTTTGTTTTAAAGCAAAAAGATAACTTGTTTATGTAATACTTATTTTTCCATCTATTTCAATTAAATATTCTTCCCCCACAAAATTCAAACTACATCTCCCGCTTGTCCATTCTGTGATCTGGTTTTTAAAACGATCCAAAAAAACCACTTCTACATATACATAAAAATGAACCGCATCATCATATTTTGTTTCCTTTATTAAATATCCATTCTGCAATATCTCATTTTGAACTTTCCCCGATATAGTATAATCTACTGTTGCAACAATAAGCTTATGTAATTTTTTAGTTATTATTTTAGCCGCCTGCAGAGCAATCTTAGCCCCCCTCGTATATGCTCTCACTAAGCCGCCCGTTCCAAGCTTAATTCCACCAAAATACCTTGTTACAACTATTGCAACATTTTTTAAATTCTCTCTCTTGATCACTTCCAACACCGGGACCCCTGCCGTTCCGGAAGGTTCCCTGTCATCACTATATCGCTGTATTTCATTATTTTCGCCAA
Organism: Alkaliphilus sp.; assembly: GCA_023230535.1. Taxonomy (GTDB): domain Bacteria; phylum Bacillota; class Clostridia; order Peptostreptococcales; family Natronincolaceae; genus JAAZJW01. Next base: position 1,041 of record JALNXC010000187.1, read on the forward strand.
CTATATAAGCGGGGACATTATGCGTAGCATTCCAATGCTCGGTTTTTATTTTTTCTATAAAAGCAATGGCATCCTTTTCATTCTCTACGGGAGTTGCATGTCCTATAAATTTTGATTTCTCAATGACGATTTCATCTTTACCATATGATAATAAAGTTTTATATTCTTTTAACATACACTATCAACCCTTTTTTTGTATTATAATTAATTTATTATAACAACAACAATCCGAATATCTGATGAAAAGTTTAGTAAACACAACAAATTAACTAATATGTTATATCATATAATAATACACAGTAAAAAGAAGCGATAATGACCTGCTTCTCTTTACTGTGTTCCACTTATATGCACATATTTAACACCGTCTATATTACTGCTTCCGCTGCTTTTATTGCTGTTACGGCCTTACGCCTCATCATTTTCTTGTATTTTTTGTAAGATAAATTAACTAAGGACTTATCCTGGCTATAGGTAATCATTTCTAAAGCCTTGTCTATGGTATAAAATCCGCCCTCTTTAAACCCCAACTGTTTGTTTACTTCAAATTCTTTTGTTTTTGCATTCATAATATACCATGTGATTTGATTACATACAGGCTGTTTTCTGGTGACAGAATAAAATTCGTAACTGGTTCCCCCCGCGGTCGAAATAATTTCAGCATCAATACCGGTCTCAATCTTAACCCGATCCAATGCCACGTCCCTCGAAAGACTCTCGTTACGAATCATACCTTTTGGTAAAATCCACTCATTTTTTTCATTTTTGAGAATAAACACTTGATTTGCGTAAAACACAACTCCACCTGCACAATTTCTAAAAAGCATAGGACTGATCCTCCTTCTTTTTATCTTATATCTATAATATATTAAATAATACAATTTTACAACCGCTTTTCGGAATCTTGCCGGTACCAATTTGATGTAGATAAAACAAATAAGATATATTTTTTTATACCCATTCCAAACAGGGTAAAAGGCCCTGAATCACGGACTGCATAATCAACTAAAAATGCCACATGCAATTATTTTATTCAACAACATCCGATTGAAAGGCTTCATATTTATGATGATATATTTTTTCAATTTTTGCTTTTACCTTAAACCCCTCTTCGGCATATTCAGATTCAATAATTATACCATCATCATGTAAACTTGATATAAGGCTGCCTTTATCGTAGGGAATCAACAAATCAATTTCAATAATTTGCGGGCCTATCCGTTTCCTTATATATCGTATTAACAGATTTAAATTCTCATTTGTTTTTGCGGAGATTGTTAATGAATTCTCATCTTTTGGAATTAATGTCATATCCGATATTTTATCGACCTTGTTATAAACATTTATTATATTTTTACTTTCAACATCCAATTCACGCAATACATTGAGTGTGGTTTCTTTTTGTAGATTATATTCCTCATTTGAAGCATCTATAACATGTATAAGTAAATCCGCATATTTCACTTCCTCCAGGGTCGCTTTAAAGGCATCTATTAAAGTATGGGGGAGCTTGCTCACAAAACCGACAGTATCTATCAATATAAATTCTAATTTATCCGGAAAAGATAATTTGCGCAAAGATGTATCTAATGTAGCAAATAACATATCTTTAACATAGACCTCCCTGGTATTGCTGTATTGTTCGCTCATTTTTAACAATGAATTCAATAATGTAGATTTCCCTGCATTTGTATAACCCACAAGGGCAACAATGGGGAGCTCCGATTTGATTCTTCTTCCCCTTTGAATCTCCCTGGTCCTTCTTACTTCTTCTAATTCCCGCTGTATATCATCAATTCTCTTTAATATGTGCCTACGATCCGTTTCAAGTTTTTTCTCACCCGGTCCCCTGGTACCTATTCCCGCCCCCAATTGTGATAATTGTTTTCCTAATCCTATGAGTCTCGGTAGCCTGTATTTTAACTGAGCTAACTCCACCTGAAGTTTGCCCTCTTTTGTACTGGCCCTCCGGGCAAAAATATCTAAAATAAGGATAGTGCGATCAATTACATCGACTCCCAAAACATTTTCCAGATTTCTTATCTGAGAACCGGACAATTCATCATTAAATATGATCATGCCGACATCCAAAGTCTCACATAACTGTTTTATTTCATCCACTTTTCCTTTTCCTATATAATAGGTAACATCTACAAAAGGCCTGTTTTGAATTGCCGTAACTAAAACCTCGGCACCCGCAGCCTTGGCTAACTTATTCAATTCATCCATAGAAGCCTTTATGTCAATATTCTCTCTTTTTCCGGTGTTGTTTAATCCCACTAATATTACCCTTTGTTTTTCTTCCTGCATAATTTAAATTTCTCTCCTTTTGTATAGAATAATCTATCGAGTCATAAATCCCATTAAAATTTATAGGTATAGTTTAGTTTTATCCTATCATAGATTAATAACCTGTTTTTCCGGCTGCCCTTATCCTATAATAACAGACTACATATATACGCTCAACCGGATAATGAGCTTAATTTGGTCTAATAAACGGCACATAGATATAATTTTCCGGGATTTTGCCTACTATGATTGTTTCTGCTACCGGGAAATATGTTGTTATGCGCATATTACTTGAATTAAAGGGTACTATCACTTTTGCTTCCGTATTGATAATTAAATACACTCTATGTCTTGTCTGATTTATACCGGCATGTTCAAACTCTGTCCCGAAATTTACATCGACCATCCCCATCGGTGTTATAGTTAACCTTATCTTAGGCCCACAATGTGCAAAAAATTGGCTTCCTAAAATATTGCCCAAAGGTATTCGTTCGGTAGAACTTTTAGTATGTTTAAAATAATCTTGAATAGTCAATGCGACATCCGCTGCTATCTTATTCATTAAAAACGTATCTGCCTGCATCATAACTATATTCCCCTCGGAATCCTCTTTTATAGAAATTAAATCTTGATACCTCATATCTTGTTTTAATACTGTATGTATAGATTCGTTGATGGTTCTTGTAATCATTTCTTGTGACTTCAGCTCCCCGAGGGCCAGTA
>JALNXC010000188.1 GCA_023230535.1 Alkaliphilus sp.
AGGGCCAGGGAAGCGGGTTTTGATCTGTGCCATTTCAATCTTCACAAAACATTTTCCGCACCCCATGGCGGATTCGGCCCCGGATGCGGGGCACAGGGCGTCACGGATTTCTTGGCTCGGTTCTTACCTGTTCCCACAGTCGAATATGACGGCGAAAAATATTATTTCAATTATGACATGCCGCAATCCATCGGCAAGGTCAGAAGTTTTATGGGTAATTTCCCTGCTGTGTTTAAGTCCTATATGTGGTGCCGCACTTTAGGGCCGGACGGTTTAAAGGAAGCCTCGGTAATTGCTGTCTTGAACAATCAATACCTTGTTAAAAAGATCATCGAGGCAGTGCCGGGAGTAACTTTGCCTTTCGATCAAGGCCAGCGCAGAATGGAACAGACCCGGTTCAGCTTCGAGAAACTAAAGGAGGAAACAGGATGCGGCATCGATGATGTCAATAATCGCATCGTGGATTACGGTATCCCGGAGATTTGGGAGTCTCACCATCCCCTTATAGTGGACGAACCGTTCACTCCCGAGCCTACCGAAAGTTACAGCAAGGACGATTTAGATTATTTTGTTGCGGTACTTCGCAAGGTTGCCATGGAATGTTATGAGGATCCGGAAATGGTCAAAAGTGCGCCTCATAGAGCATCTAAATATCAATCTCTTAATGCTTTTGCCGATGATTATGAGGATATCGCCACAACCTGGAGACAATATCAGAAGAAATTCGGCAGTAAAAAATAGTCAGATTATCTGAAGAAAAGCACTGTCAATGATATTGCCTTATTGTCTTTGATGACAAATTTAAATATATCTACTTGGCACAACATACGATGCATGGGTATTGCTTTATTATCTTTGATAATAGATAGGGTGAATATTTACCTCAATACCGGACCTTAATTTAGAAAATATTCCAGGATAGATTTTGTTTGATTTGATAAAATAAACTTATATTTAGATGTCAAGGGGACGTTTCGTTTGACACCGATTGTCAAGGCGTGTCAAGGATGTCAAGGGGATGTCAAGGGGACGTTTCGTTTGACACCAAGTATCAAGGCGTGTCAGGGGTGATGCCAATGGTGTCAAGGGGACGTTTCGTTTGACACCGAAAAACGAGGTGGTGCCAAGGGAGAAAAGGTGTCAAGCGAAACGTCCCCTTGACATCCTGCTTGACAATAAAATACAACAGGGCTAAAATAGTATTCAAATATTCGTAGGTATTTATAAAGGATAAAATTGAGGAGTTGGACATTTATGATTATTGATAAGGTTTTGGAGGCAGCTGCGCCATATTTAAAAGGAAGAACCGTTAATGACTTTGTAATAGGTCTGGCTTTAATCGGGCTTGAACTTGATAACGGAGATATAGGAATTTCTTATACATTGAGGGGGCATCTTCCTCCCGGCTGTTCGGCATTTTCTTTTGCACAGGATATCATAGGTAAAGATGCGATGGAAATAGCCAACCTGGCTAAGTACGGGACCGACGATGTCCAAAGAAGTGTAGGTATAGCAACACTGGCGGCGGCATCTTGCAGTCAGGATTTAGCAGATATAACGACTTTTAAATCAACCTTCGGTGTCGATGTATTGCCCACCGATACTGTCGGTATGATAGGCTTTATTCCTTCTGCTGCTAAGATGTTTTCTGAGAAAACCGAAAATCTGATAATTTTTGATGAGGCGGTTTCCGAATTTGAAGAGGAAGCGAAAGATGTCCGTTCAATGGATGAGCAGGCCGGACTCCTGCCCAAATGCGATATCGTAATATTGACCGGAACCACCGTAATAAACAGGACTATAGATAATCTGTTAAAAATATGCTCGAATGCAAAAGCAATAATAATGGTGGGATCTTCCACACCCATGTTCCCCGAAGCATTTAGGAGTACAAATATTAAAGTTTTAGCAGGTTCATGGTGGGGTAATGATAATAAGGAAGAACTTTTTAAACTGATTTCTATAGCCGGTGGAATTACCCACGTAAACAAGTTCATGATTAAAAAGGCAGTTCCTGTCGAATAAGGAGAAAAATATGTTAATAGCGAGGCTGGCATTTTTTTATAGAAGGAGCAAGATAACATTTATACTTTTAGCAATAATGATTTTCTATTTTATATTTATAACCCTGAACGGCGGGACTACAAATGTTCAAACACTCGTAGAATTTGGCGCCCTGTATCCCCCTTTTGTTGCAATGTACGGCGAATATTACAGGCTTATAACCTCCATTTTCATTCACATCGGAATTACACATATGTTTTTTAACGGATATGCTTTATATATATTCGGGCCCCAAATAGAAAGACTTTTGGGCCCTAAAAAATTCTTGCTCTTTTTCCTTCTGACGGGTGTGGGAGGAAATCTGGCAACATTCTTATTTAATTTTAATTCCATATCCGCAGGCGCCTCCGGCAGCTTATTTGGAATTTTAGGAGCCTTTCTATATTTAGTGCATCGACACAGGGACATGGTGACTCCCGGAGGGAGAAGGCAGATTTTTTCACTTATTACAATAAATCTGATTCTGACTTTTGTAGTCCCAAGTATAAGCACCACGGCACACCTTGGGGGGCTGGCAATGGGATATTTGCTTTCTTATATATTCATTAAATAATATGAACAGAGTGCGGAATGTTTGCCTGATACGAGGGGGGTGTCAAGGAGACGTTTCGTTTGACACCGAAAAACGATGGCAGGTCCTTCCGACAAGGGGAAAAGGTGTCAAGCGAAACGTCCCCCTGACATCACGGCAAGGAGAAAAGGTGTCAAGCGAAACGTCCCCTTGACACTAACGAAGCCCCTTGGAGAAAATAACAGTGTGCTTTAATTGCCCGCCTATATTTTCTGATTTCATCAAATCAATTTTATCAACGGTAATTTTTATTTTTTTTAATTGTCCCATGTACTTATCGGGATTAAAATCCCCGTCCATTGTTACCTTTCTTCCTATAGTTAAATGGGGCCTATATTCCCTATCTTCTAATTCAAACCCACTTTCCGACAGCAGATTATGGAGCCTTTTTTGAACCTTAAGCAGGGCTTTATTTTTCTCAAGACCGATCCAATAGATACTGCCGCCCCTTCTTTTAAAATGTCCAATTTCAGATAGTTCAAGGGTAAACGGCCGACCCGACATTTTTTCCATAGCTTCTTCTATCAGGTCTACCTTCGCCGGAGGAATTTCCCCTAAAAATTCCAGGGTGAGATGCATATGTTCATTTTTAACGAATCTGCCCTGTTTGGAATATTTTTTGATGTCCTGTATTATATTCTGAATTGCATTTTTTAGTTTGTCCTCAAAATTGATAGCTATAAATAATCTCATTTATATCCCCTTTCTTTGGTAAAATAATCCCCGCTAATGATTTCCATCTTGTATCAGCAGGGATTATTGACTAAATATTTTTAGTTTAGAACTTAAAAACATCTAAAGAGCCTCACAGTCAAACCAAGACTATTAATTGAATATTCTTAATTCAGAATTTAAAAACATCTAAAAAGCTTCGCAGTCGGGCCAAAATTATTGATCGGATACTCCCAATCCGGGATTCATCTCAAAATCAAATCATTATACACATGAGCGATATTCTTAATTCCTATAAAAACAAATTTTACTCCAAGGAGTTATAATTTCTACTAAAAATAATCAATATATTTTTTCGAATATTCTGTCGATATTTGATTTTCTTATCAGTTTTCGCGATTATACATTGTGCTCCCAATAACAAGTATGTCGCCAATAATTATTAGCTTCGGCTATGGTCTGAAACTCTATGGCAACAACCTGGCTCGCGGCGATAAGGCTATCGGGATCTATGGAATATGACATGCGCCCACATGTAAGAATATCTAAATCAGGCTGAATATTGTGAACAGTATGACGGGCTATCATCATTGCCAGTGCGCGCCCCTCTTCAGGAGTGTTGGTAATCAGCGTTCCGCCCGGTATCATAACTAATTCCGATTCCGGCAAAAGGTTCATATAATGTCCCCCCTATTTTATTAAATAATTTATGATA
>JALNXC010000189.1 GCA_023230535.1 Alkaliphilus sp.
CTACCTCCCTGTCTTTTGAGGAAATCCCACTATTGTTTATCCATACACGCATTTTTCAGTATACTTTCTATTCTTTCCTCTTCGGGTATTATCCTGATATTTTCCTCATCATAAGCAAATAGTGCACTTTTTACCATCCTGGTTTTTAATTCACCTTTGGCCATAGAATTACCTTTAAGATGGGGGGCATCCAATATCCCCAGCTTTACCGCCCGTACCAATGTATCCGGATCCGATAGGGGATCCTCTACACCTCTGCCGAGGGATTTTATGCCGTTTAAAATAATTTCAGCTTCTCTTATTAATTCTCTTTTCCTGCTCTGAACATTTGCGTCTTTGGTCAGGTCTATATGGCCCAGAAAATCATTTTTTATTATGCCCCTGATTATCTTACAGGATTCTATCACATCGTCGGCTTCCGCCGCATGATGAGCCTCACAAAATCCAACCACATGGTATATATGAGGTTCAATCGCCATGGCTAAATATGCGGAAGCAGCCAACTGGCCTTTGGCCTGATATAGATCCGTCGGGAAACTAGCCAGCCCCGCTCTCGCCTGACGATAGATATTAAAATTTTCATCCTGTAATCTTTCTATCAGCTCTATTTTCGCCAACATCTTGCCCAAATCATTTTCTGCGGAAATATAGGCCGGTACATTAAACATAAACTGTGCTATATAATCTTTTACGCCCATTCTTTTAGCATTATACGCCGCCAAATATGCATCCGCTACACCTATTGCATCATGTGCATCTCTGAGGCTCCAATGATGCGGATCATTTACCTCTACCGGTATATTCTTCTCCCCGTGCCAAACCATGACCCGTTGATTTTCTGTTATAGCTTCCTTTAATGTTCTGGGGCCCCTCTTATCCAGTTCCGAATACCAAAACAAAGGTACGGCACACCAGGCATTATTTATGGTATCTTGCAGGACTTTTGCAAATTTCAATATATTTTTAGTTCCGCTGTAGGATCTCAACAATGGGTAGTTTCCCCTTTGAGCAGCATTATATAAAGCCCGCAAATCGTTTTCATTTCTGATAGGTACACCGCCGGCCCCATTTAGGCTCTCATCCATATTTTCCTGATCAAAGAAGAATTCCTGAGCATTTTGATCCGGTGCAACAGATATTATATCTAACACCTCCGAATCAGCTATCTTCTCTATCGCCTCTATTGTTTTTTCCATAGACGTAAGCCCTAAATGATGCCTCAGTATAGGGTACGGATACTTGGAATCGATCCTCCCTATAAGAGTGTCCGAATATATTTTTTCTTCCAGGTTTTCTTGACCCTTTATATATGCTATTACTTCATCTATATCTTCATTTCCATAAAAAATTTTATCAAATATATTATATTTTTCCGCTACTAATGCCGTAAGTTCTGTTCCTCCAAATAACCAATCGATATTTTTCAAATACTCGTTCATCTCTATATTTTTCTTTAAATCATTCAATATATTATTTAACGGCTCCGGCGAAAGCCTATATGAGAGCCCCACAATATCAGGTTTTTTATCTTCAATAATTTTAATCAATTCTTCGATATTTATTCCTATACCTACAAATTCCGTTTCATAATTTTCTTTTTCCGCTAAACTTAAATAATTCATAGTACCCGCCACATGGACACAATTACCCAGGGTCATTCCTATTATTTTTTTCATTAAACCACCTCCTCTAATTCCTTTCTTGCTATTATCCCCTTTCTTGCCAACATATGCATTTCGGCAACACTCAACCCCCCCAGCCCGAGCTTATTCGCAGTTCTACCTTCCTCCCTAAAATTCCTGTTGGTCATCAACTGAGCTATATCTATTACCGAAGTTATTGCCGGAGTTTTTATGCCTAAAACATGGGCTATGGACTCCATGGGTACCAACCCGTAGGGAACATCTTCGTAAATATATCTGATATCTAATCCCTGTGGTGCCTGCAACCCCTTATATGCAGGGTTATTTTGGACTGCCTCAAAAATAGTCTTGCCTTCCGCAGAATAGGTCTCCTTGAGCCAATCAACAGCGGATAATGTCCTTGCCTGAAGCATCCTGCCCAATTCCATCCTTTCCCTATCCAATTTTTCTAAAAAATTTCCTATCGACGGTGTTATTCCTTCCGTATAATATTCAAAAGGTGCACATCTTTCAATGTGTCCACTATTCAGAAGGGTGGGTGCCGGATGAAATATAGCACCGTAATTATTGACACTGGTTTCCAAAACATCCTTTGCAGGGATAAATTGGGGATAAGCCTCATTGATGAGTTGTAATACATAATTTGTTTTTGTAGCCGGTATTGCAGCCAGAGTTACTTCCTTTTTTGATTTAAATATATGTGCCCGATTAGGCTCCATGGCCCTACAGGCATAAATAAAGGTTTGCGCTTCTGCCACTATGATTTTATTTCTCTCTCTTTCTCTCAATAAAATCTCATATACTTCCAGTGCTCCCCCGGTTCTGCCCGGATTTAATATTATTATCTGGTTGTCCTTGAGATAGGGTGCCATTACCTTGGCGATGCCGTAATGCCCCATAGCCGGAACAGTTACCATTATTATATCTATACCGTCTATGGCTTCTTCCATATTATCCGTCACTTTATTTAATACCCCAAATCCATCCTCTTCACCCGTAAGATAAACAATCCGATTTTCCATTAAAGGGGCTATTCTTGTCAATGTTCTATTGTACAGATTGACCCTGTACCCGAGCATAGCGAGGTAGCCCGCCATAGCAATTCCTCCATTACCGGCACCGATAACACAATAGGTGGTCTCCCTTTTCATAAAATTCCCCCTCCTTCCCATATCGAAATTTAAGACTAAAAAAGACTATGGGGTTCCATAGTCTAAATATAGGCATAACGTATTTACCCCTTTTACGCTTACGAAGTTAGCTGTCGGATTAGGGCCAAGGTAGCCCATCCCAAAATAGGATTCACCCCAAAAGATTGGTTCCCCCGCTTCTTTACAGAACTCAGCGATTTATTTAATTATTGTAAGTAAATTTAGGATATAACTATTATATTCATTTTATCACAGTTACATGTATATTTGCAAGTAATAAATAAATTTTATATTTCTTTTAAGATACGCTTTAAAAACTCCTTGGTCCTCTCCTCAGTCGGACTATTAAATATCTGCTCCGGTGCCCCTTCTTCCGCAATAACTCCATTATCCATAAATACCACACGATCGGATACTTCCTCCGCAAACCCCATTTCATGAGTTACTACCAACATTGTAAGGCCACTTTCCGCAAGTTCTTTCATTACCTTAAGAACCTCCCCCACCATTTCCGGGTCTAATGATGATGTCGGTTCATCAAACAACATAACATCAGGCTCCATAGAAAGGGCCCTGGCAATGGCTACCCTCTGTTTTTGCCCACCCGATAACTGAGCGGGTTTTGCATTGATATATTGTTCCATTCCAACAACTTTTAGATATTTCATGGCTATTTTTTCCGCTTCCTCTTCGGAACGCCCCAATACTTTAACCTGTCCGATTGTACAATTTTTTAACACATTATAATTGTTAAATAAATTAAATTGTTGGAATACCATACCTAATTTTGTACGATGTTCATATATATTATGTCCGGAATTCAAAATATTCTCTTTATTATAAATTATTTTACCGCCATTCGGTTTTTCTAAAAGATTTATACAGCGAAGAAGGGTTGATTTTCCGGAGCCGGATGACCCGATAATACAAACCACTTCCCCCTTATCTACCGAAAAATTAATATCTCTCAAAACTTCATTAGTTCCAAAAGATTTGCTCAAATGCTGTATATCAATTATCTTTTCCATATATATCTCACCTTCTTAAATCCTCTCTCCGAGACTACCGTCTTTTTTTAACATATCCCCCGGCCTTTGCACCTGCATTTGATTGCCTAACATATCATAATTTGACGGTCCATCCAATTTTCCTTCAATAGCACGTAAAATTCTTGTTATTGTAATTGTCATTATAAGATAAATGATACTGGTAA
>JALNXC010000190.1 GCA_023230535.1 Alkaliphilus sp.
GCCCCTGATATGATAGTACATTTCATAAACATCATGCTTGCCTATACCGTCGAAATGCCCTCTGAAGTCGGCCGTAATCCCTGTCAGTTCGTTAGCCGATTTTAAACTGTCGAGTATCTCTCTGTTTACAACAGATAGAGTTAAATCATTTAATATTTCTTCAAAATTTTCGATTTTTTCCAGGGATGTTTTTCCTGACGGCAACTGTGCCTCCAGTACGTTCCATTTTCTGTGTATGCCTGCGATATTGTCATCTATTTTGCTCCATACCGTATCAATATCCGGCGGCGGGTCGGTACTTTTCATAAAATTGCCTTTAATATCATTTGCTTCTAATAGAGGGATGATAATTTCATTTTCAGCTATCAATTTTTGCATATCCACTGCTTCTTCTGCCTGTTTTAATTTTTCTTCTTCGGCAGATCCCGATTGTTTTTGCTTTTCCCCTCCTTCTTTCGTATTTTCACCGTTTTGTCCCTGCGCAGTCAATTTTGCAGCAGTTTCCATACTGTCGGTTTCTCCCGACTCGAGGGATTTTTTTTCTTCGATAGCCTTCTCTATTCCTGTTATTGAATCTAAATCATACATGATTTTTAGAATTTCATTTTCAAGCTCCGTTAAAACCTTAGGTAGTTTAGGAGGATTTCCCTTTTTATCGACATTAGGCTTTTGCGGATTTTTATTACAACCCACCAATATAAATATGATGAGTAAAAACGATATCAATTTATAATTTATATATATTTTTTTCTTTTTCATTTTGTCACCTCTACATATATGTTTACCAATTTGTTAAAAAACATTACAGAAAATAATTTGGCAGGAATATATTAGAAGGGTTTACGGCCCATACTGTCGAAGTTAGTATTAGGATAAAAGGAGATAATCATATCAAAAAGGCGAAAGCATGTGATGACTGTTTTAAAAATGTATAAAAAGTGATATTATGTTAGTGACACTATATTTATGGGGTGGCAAAATGATTAAAGGGATAGGGATTGATATTATAGAAATAGACAGAATAAGACAAGCAATAGCAAAAAACAATAAATTCATAGACAGGGTATTTACTGTAAATGAAAAGAAGACGTTTGAAGAAAAAAATTATTCTCCGCAGACCGTAGCAGGATATTTTGCGGCTAAAGAAGCGGTATCCAAGGCCTTGGGTACGGGGATAAAAAATATGCGGTGGAGAGATATAGAGATATTAAAGGATTCTTTAGGAAAACCTTATGTGAGATTATATAATAATGCCGGGGATTTAGCATATAGTATGAGTATAGATAAAATATTTATATCTATATCTCATAGTAGGGAAAATGCTGTTGCCTTGGCTATAGCCGTCTAATTCTTCATAAGGAAAGGAAGGAATTTAATGAGGCTTCGAAAGGTTATATTTTTGCTGATCATGGCCGTTGTTATTATGACTGCCTGTATAAAACCTTCGGATGAAAAAATGTATTACAAGGCACATAAGAAGATGATGGAAATAAAGAGTTATGAGACCATTGCTAAAATATCGAGTCATACGGGGGATAGTGTCAGGGAATATAAATTTAATCAAGTGTTTCAATATCCGGATAAATATAGGTTGGAAGTGGTTTCACCACCCAGTTTGGAGGGCAATTTGACCATATATAACGGCAAGATTGCTTGGATCAAACATGCTGCCGTCGATCAAGTCTGGAAGATGGATAACTTTGAGCAGTCAAACGAACAGATGATGTTTATCGGGCATTTTTTAAAGAATTTTGTGAGCTCGGAAAACGGTAATTATTATAAAGAAAAGATCAATGGACAAAATAATATCGTAATTACCACAGAAGTGCCGGGTGGTAATCCTCACTTTTATAAGCAAAGACTTTGGGTTAGCGGAAAAGACTATACCCCTATTCGGCTTAGTGTTATGGATGAACGGGAAAATTCAAAATTTGAGGTTTATTTTGAAGATTTTAAAGTAAATCCCGAATTGGACGAAAAGCTTTTTTATTTGGACTAAATAAAGGCAAATAAGGGGTAGAAATATGATTATAGGGAAAGATTTAAGACCTGTATGGGCAGAAATAAATTTAGATAAAATAAAGCATAATGTCAGGGAAGTAAAAAATATAGTCAAGAACGATACTATAATATGTGCTGTTGTAAAGGCCGATGCCTATGGCCACGGAGTAGTGGAGATCGGTGATATATTGTTAAAAAACGGGGTAGACCGTTTTGCCGTATCCACCTTGGAAGAGGCAATACAATTAAGAAATAACGGTTATACGGAAACATCTGTAATGGTTTTAGGGCATACACCGGAGGGACACGGGGCGGCAATAGTAGACAATAACATCATACAGACAGTTTATACTTATGATCAGGCATTATATTTTTCAAATCTTGCAAAAAAAAGGCATAAGGAGGTGACAATACATTTAAAACTGGATACGGGAATGTCAAGGTTGGGATTTTTGTCGAACGCTCAGTCTTTAGATGAGATAAAGGAAATATTTGAATTGCCCAATTTAATAATTGAAGGTATTTTTACTCACTTAGCTACGGCCGGTGAAAAAAATAAAGATTATACTTATAAACAATTTAACATGTTTATGGAGTTTGTTGAACAGCTGGAAAAAGGAGGATATTCAATACCCATAAAACATATTTCCAACAGCGCGGCAGTCATAGATTTACCTGAAATGAATTTAGACATGGTAAGGACCGGAATAATACTCTACGGATTATATCCGTCGAATGATGTGGACAAGGAGAGGCTCGATTTAAAACAAGCTATGGAATTAAAGGCCAGGGTCTCTCATGTAAAGACTTTACCGAAAGGCCATAGCATAAGTTATAGTTCGAGGTATACTACATCCGGTGATGAAAAGATAATTACAATTCCTATAGGCTATGCGGACGGATATACAAGGGCATTGTCAGGAAAAGCGGAGGTGATTGCAGGGGGAAAGAAAATACCGGTTGTGGGTGATATTTGTATGGACCAGTGCATGGCAAATGCCGACGGCTTGGATATTAAAACGGGGGATGAGGTGGTATTATACAGCAGTCAAAAAGGAAGCGGTATCACCATAGATGATATCGCCGATAGGACAGGAACTATCAATTATGAAATTATATGTATGTTAGGTAAAAGGGTTCCTAGGGTTTATCTGGAAAATAATAACCTTTTACATATTAAGGACAATTTGTTAATATAGAAGTATGGATTTTTCTGATTTAGTATAATTTTATCATAATTATGAAAAACTTATACTATCATACATATGATTTTCCTTCAATATACTTAGGGGGTGCGATATGTCTGATTCAAAACGGATTATGATATACCTTCCGGATAGCCTTTTGAGAGAAGTAGACAATATTGTTTCTGTAGAAAAGATAGATCGAAGCCAATTTGTTTGCAGAGCTATGAGACTATATATAAGGAAGAGAAACAGAATAGAAATAAGTGCGCAGATGAAAAAGGGTTATCAGGAGATGGGTGAGATTAATCTGGCATTAGCTGAGTTAGGGTTAAGTTTGGATATGTCTTCATTGGAGACCTACGAGGCTGAGATGGCGGAGTGTGAATAGATGGTTATTAGAAAAGGAGATATATATTATGCGGATCTGAGCCCTGTTGTAGGATCCGAGCAGGGGGGCATCAGGCCTGTGTTAGTGGTACAGAACGATATAGGTAATCGCTATAGTCCAACAATTATAATAGCAGCTATTACCTCGCAGATTAATAAAGCTAAGTTACCAACCCATGTTGAAATTAAAGGCGACGATTATGGATTATCAAAAGATTCTGTTTTGTTATTAGAACAAATTCGAACAATAGACAAGAGGCGTTTAGGGGAAAAGATAGGTCATGTGGAAGATGATATAATTGAAAAGGTAGACGATGCCCTGCGGATAAGTTTGGGATTAATTGAATTTTAAGGACTTAGGTTGAAACAACTTAAGTTTTTTTTATGACCTAACCCGAGCCATCTTATCCTTTTATTTAGTATAATTA
>JALNXC010000191.1 GCA_023230535.1 Alkaliphilus sp.
CGGATATATCTCTGTGAGCGGATTAATTACGGGGCAGGATATATACGATGCTTTGAAAGATAGAAACTTGGGTGACAAAATTATTATTCCGCAATCTATGATGAAATCGGACGAAAAAATATTTTTAGATGATTATACTGTTGTTGAGTTAGAGAAAAAACTGGGGGTACCTATTCAAATAAGCGAAGTAGAAGGTAAAAGGTTTATACAGAAAATTTTAAATTCGAAAAACAAGGTATAAAAGAAGGTGGAATAAATGTCTAAGCCGATTGTGGCAATCGTGGGGCGTCCAAACGTGGGCAAATCAACTTTATTTAATAAAATTTTGGGGAGCAGGATCTCTATAGTGGATGATAAACCCGGGGTAACGAGGGACAGAATTTATGCGGAGGCAGATTGGCTAAAACATAATTTTACTCTGATAGATACGGGCGGGTTAGATTTAGATTCAAAAGAGGTGATACCTGCACAGATGAGAATACAGGCGGAGTTGGCAGTAGAAATTGCGGATGTAATAATTTTTTTAACTGATGGAAGAGAAGGGTTAACGCCTGTAGATCGTGATATTGCGGAGGTGCTCAGAAAAACCAAAAAACCTGTAATAGTCACATTAAATAAAGTAGATACAGGGCACCAATCAAAACATTTTTATGAGTATTATGAATTGGGAATGGGGGAACCGATTGAAATATCCGCTTCATTAGGGTTAGGTATAGGGGATTTATTGGATGAGGTTGTACAATACTTTGAAGTTGACGGGGAAGAAGATGACGATGACGATGTTATCAAGGTAGCTATAATCGGGAAACCGAATGTGGGCAAATCCCTGCTTGTCAATCGTATATTAGGGGAAAACAGAGTTATTGTCAGTGATATTGCAGGTACTACAAGAGATGCTATAGATACACCATTTACCGATGGAAAGGACAGATACGTTCTTATAGATACCGCAGGCATAAGGAGAAAAAGCCGTGTTAAGGAAAATATAGAAAGGTATAGCGTTATACGTGCTGTTGCAGCCATAAAAAGGGCTAATGTATGCTTGTTGGTTATAGATGCTACCGAAGGGGTTACGGAGCAGGATAAAAAAATTGCCGGGTATAGCCATGAAAATGGCAAAGGCATGATTATCCTTGTAAATAAGTGGGACCTAATTGAAAAGGATAACAAAACAATGAATGAATTTATAAAAGAGATTCGAAACGAATTAAGCTATATTACATATGCCCCAATTTTATTTGTTTCGGCACTGACAGGCCAAAGGATGAATAGAATACTGGAAGAGGTAAAAAAAGTTGCAAATCAAAATTCTATGAGGACATCCACCGGGATCCTAAATGAGGTGATTGGAGAAGCCCTATTGTTAAATCAGCCCCCATCCGATAAAGGAAGAAGGCTGAGAATATTTTATGTTACTCAAACTTCCATAAGGCCGCCTACATTTGTTCTGTTTATAAATGATAAGGATTTAATGCATTTTTCATATTTAAGATATATAGAAAATAAAATTAGGGAAAATTTTGGATTCGAGGGGACTCCCATTAATTTTATTTTGCGTCAAAGAATGGGGAGGGACTGATTAATGTTTAAAGATCTCTTGCTTATTTTAATTGCATATTTGATTGGAAGTTTTTCAACGTCTTATTTGATAGCAAAATTATTTGCTAAAATCGATATAAGGGAACACGGAAGCGGAAATCCGGGTTCTACAAACGTATTGAGAACATTAGGTGCGAAAGCGGCCGCTTTTACATTTGTAGGTGATTTACTCAAGGGTATAATAGCTGCATATCTGGGGAATACATTTGGCGGAACTACCGTAGCATTATTGTGCGGTATAGCAGTGGTTGCCGGTCATAATTGGCCTATATTTTTAGGGTTTAAGGGGGGCAAAGGGATTGCAACAACCATAGGAGTTATTATATCGATTAAGCCCTTTATAGCGCTCATCTGTGTATCCATAGGCATAGTTATATTATTTAGATTTAAATATGTATCCTTAGCTTCTATTATCGGAATTATTATATTACCTTTTACTATAATAATATATGGATTTGATTATTTTTTATTTGGACTTATTTTAGCTTTATTAGCGGTGTATAGGCATCGTGAAAACATTAAAAGGCTTTTAGCGGGAAACGAAAGAAAAATCGGAGAAAAATCCGGCGCAAACTAAAGGAGAATTTTAGATGAATGATTTTAATATTGCTGTTTTGGGTGCCGGCAGTTGGGGGACGGCATTGAGTATGGTGCTTTGCAGTAAAGGTTACAAAGTCAATTTATGGACGAGAAGCGAAGAACAATATAGAGATATGGTGCGCACTCATAAAAATAATAAATACTTACCTGATGTTAATTTACCTGCAAATTTAAATTTACATATTGATTTACGGGAATCGGTTTTAAATGCGGGTGCTATATTGATTTCCGTACCGTCTCAATCTGTAAGAGAAGTTTTGCAGGGGATAAAACCCTATTTAAAGGGCGATGAAATAATTATAAATTCCTCCAAAGGGTTAGAGAAGGATACTTATTTAACGATATCACAGGTTGTCAATAGCGAACTGCCGAATAACAGGTTTGCCGTATTGTCAGGCCCTTCCCATGCGGAAGAAGTTTGCCAAAATATGCCCACGACAGTTGTAGTTGCATCAAAAAGCAAAAACACGGCGGAATTAGTACAAGACTTATTTATTACACCGGGTCTCAGAGTATATACTAATCCGGATGTAATCGGGGTAGAACTTGGGGGGGCATTAAAGAATGTAATCGCCTTCGGAGCAGGGATAGCGGACGGATTGGGTTTTGGGGACAATGCAAAGGCAGCTTTGATTACCAGGGGTATCGGTGAGATTGCACGATTAGGTAAAGCCATGGGTGCAAATAAATCAACCTTTGCAGGACTTTCAGGTATTGGGGATCTGATTGTTACATGCACAAGTATGCATAGCAGGAATAGAAGAGCAGGTATACTGATCGGTAAGGGTAAGGGATTAGATGAAGTTCTCAAGGAAATAGGCATGGTTGTAGAGGGGATAACAACCACAAAGGTTGCTTATAAACTGGCAAAGAAACATAATGTTGAAATGCCGATCACAGGGGAAATATATAATGTTATTTACAATGGGGGTGACGCAAAAGAAGCGGTAACAAATTTGATGACGCGAAGCCGTAAACATGAAATAGAAGAAATAGTGGATAGTACGAGCATGGATTGGTAAAAAAATTGGGAAGGGTTTACACCCTTCTTTTTTATTTTATAAAATAATAAGCATAAAATTTTGAAAACTTAAATATAAAATAGTAAAAGGAATAAAGCATGTGTTAGGTCATATTATTGGTATCCAAGCATATATTTATAATATTAAAGATATGGATGGGCTATTCAATATTAATTGTACAAGGAGGGAAAAATCATGGAAAGATATGATGTTTATAGAGATATTGCTAAACGTACGCAGGGCGACATTTATATAGGCGTGGTTGGGCCTGTCAGGACAGGGAAATCCACTTTTATAAAACAAGTTATGGAATTATTAGTGTTGCCAAATATAGAAAACACCTATAAAAAGGAAAGGGCCAAAGATGAGCTTCCGCAGAGCGGAACAGGAAAAACTATCGCTACTACGGAACCGAAATTTGTGCCGAATGAAGCTGTTGAACTTGTTTTGAAAGAAAATGCAACATTTAAACTTCGGATGATAGATTGTGTAGGATATTTGGTAGAGGGTGCCATCGGACATGAGGAGGATGGGAAACCAAGAATGGTGAATACACCTTGGTTTGAAAATCAAATTCCTTTTGAAGAAGCTGCTGAAATTGGAACCAGAAAAGTGATTCAAGAGCATTCAACGATTGGGTTGGTAGTGACTACGGACGGCAGTATTACGGAAATAAGAAGGGAGAATTATATAGAAGCCGAAGAGAGGGTTATCAATGAGCTGAAGGAGATCGATAAACCCTTTATAGTGATTTTGAACACC
>JALNXC010000192.1 GCA_023230535.1 Alkaliphilus sp.
AGCTTATAAATAAAATTGGCGGCAGCGGCAAGCAATATTGTGTTAACAGGGATTGAAACCGAAAGAGGCAATGGTTAAAATCGGGCGTCACTGTCGGAATCGGTGGACTTGCTCCAAGTCACAAGCGAAAGCGGCAATAGTTAAAACTGGATGCGGATTTAATATTTTATTTAGTCTATGATTCAATTTTCTAAAAAATTAAAATATTATGGATGGGCGGTGGAAAAAATAATTATCTATCGCCTATTCTATTTAATTGTTTAATATATCACTCACATCATGATAAATGAACGAATAATCGACTTATTATTTCCGGATAGGCAGTGTAAACAGCGCTTATGGGGGAGCCGGACAAACATAATAATTATTTAGCGGTAGCCTATTAACTATTGATTTTTGAAAATTAATTATATAATATATGATTTAAATATGGAAATATAGGTATTATGTATAATAAGCTTCACACTACGAACATAGAATTTATTATAATACGCCCGGCGGGGCGGTAGCTTTAGGGGTGAAATAAATGGCAGAACTTTGGGAATTATTTACCATGTTTTTTTTTATAGGGACATTTACCTTCGGTGGCGGTTATGCGATGCTTCCGATCATACAAAAAGAGGTCGTTGAAAAAAAGGAATGGGTCACAGATGAAGAGATAATAGATTATTATGCTATCGGTCAGTGTACACCGGGAGTAATCGCTGTAAATACGGCGACATTTATAGGTTATAAAAGAAAAGGTATCATAGGCGGAATTATTGCGACAATAGGAGTAGTATCGCCGCCCTTGATCACCATAACTATAATAGCAACATTTTTTCAACATTTTCAACATTATGAAATTGTTCAGCATGCTTTTGGGGGCATGAGAATAGGAGTTGTTGCATTGATTGTAAATATAGTACTGGGAATGTTTAAACAAACAGTGAAGGACCGGATGGGATTTGTAATATTTGTAGCCGCATTTATATTTATGGCCTTTACTACTTTTTCTCCGATTATTGTAGTAATTATATCGGCATTATTAGGTTTTTTAAGAACAAAATACGGTGTTGAGGCCAAGGGTGGGGATGTAAAATGATCTATTTAACATTATATTGGGAATTTTTTAAAATAGGATTGTTTGCCGTAGGCGGGAGCCTTGCTACCCTGCCGTTTATCAGGCAGTTGGTGGGCAAATATGGCTGGATCACCGAACGGCAAATATTAGATATGATAGCAATTTCAGAATCTACCCCGGGATCCATAGGTGTAAATGTTGCTACATTTGTGGGTAATGTAACGGCAGGGGTATTAGGAGGTATAGTAGCGACTATGGGGGTCATAACCTCATCTATCGTAATTATAATAATAGTGGCTCATTATATCACAAGATTTCATGAGACACAGATCATAAAATCCACTTTTGTCAGCATAAGGCCGGCAGCAACCGGACTCATTGCGGCAGTGGGTTTTGAAATAGCCAGGATATCATTGTTCAGTATAGGCGATTATGCTCCCATATATGAATTGTTTTCACAAAAAATATTGTCAATTTTGAATATGAAAGCAATTTTATTGTTCGGCGCCATTATATTTTTACTGAGAAAATATAAAAAGCATCCTCTGATTTATTTAGCAGGTGCGGCTGCAATAGGGATTATATTCAAATTTTAATATTCCGTTTCCCCTGTTCCGTATCATTTTTATGATGTATAATTAAATTATCATCATGTATTCAAATGATAATTTTACGTTTAAATCAATTTATTTCTTATTCGTATTTTGTATAAAAACAGGGAAAATTAAATATTGTTGACATTTTCAATATAATTTACTATAATGAAAACAATCAAATAAGAACTCTTATCAAGAGAGGCGGAGGGAAGGGCCCGATGAGACCTCGGCAGCCTTCAGATATATTGATCTGAAAAGGTGCCAACTCCTACTTTAGGTGTAATCAAATCTAAAGAGAGATGAGAAGGAAAAATGCAGATAAGTAATAATGACCTTTCATCGTAAAATATTAATTTTTGATGAAGGGCTTTTTTTGTATAGTAGGGAGAGAATAAAATGCACATAAGACAACTGTTCGATAATAAAAAGGTAGTTTTTTCTTTTGAAGTGTTTCCGCCCAAACTCACATCACCTATAGAAACTATATATAACACGCTGGAAGGATTACAGGGCCTAAACCCGGATTATATCAGTGTTACATATGGTGCGGGCGGTGCCGGAAACAGCAACAGAACCTGTGAAATATCATCGTTGGTCAAAAACAAATATGGGATAGAAGCCTTGGCTCACTTGACAAGCATAAGCTCCACAAGAGAAGAAACCACAAAAATCTTGGAAGATTTAAAAAAAGAGGGAATAGAAAACATATTAGCCCTCAGAGGGGATATACCCGAGGGTGGATTTTCACCGGGGGATTTCAGTAATTCCCAAGAACTCATAAGGCATATAAAACAGGTCGGGGACTTCGGAATAGCGGCGGCTTGTTACCCGGAAGGGCATATAGAGAGTGAAAGCATAGATCATGATATTGAGGTATTAAAATTAAAAGAGGAGGCGGGAGCGGATTATTTAATAACCCAGCTCTTCTTTGATAATAATAAATTTTATGATTTTCTAAACAAAGTAGAACAAAAGGGTATAAAGTTGCCTATACAGGCGGGTATAATGCCCGTAACCAATAAAAAACAGATTCAAAAGATTGTCTCACTCTGCGGTGCCACACTTCCGCATAAATTTGTGAGAATAATGGATAGATATGAGTATGATAAGGAAGCCCTAAGGGACGCGGGTATAGCATATGCTTTGGAGCAGATAGTGGACCTGGTATCCACAGGTGTCAGAGGAGTGCATCTGTATACCATGAACAGTCCCTATGTAGCTAAAAATATAACCAGAGGACTCACTTCCATATTAAATTCTGTAAATAATGGAAATTGAATAATGGTTTAATTATGCGTCTAACGCAACATATAAAATTTAATATAAAAATACACGTTCATACTAGTTTCGAATATGAATAACTCTTACAGTTCGTTTCAATAAAAAATTCTAAAATTCGCAAACTTGCTACGCTCGGACATGCGCAATTTTTACGGATTTTTCATTTCATCTCACTGAGAGTTATAGTCATATTCTCAAATGTATTCACTTAGTATTTTATATTAAATTTTCGGAAGTTCCCTGACTTTAAAGGTGTTTGAATTTTATAAAGCAAATTATCTTTAAAATATTTGATATATTACAAAGCGAATCACTTTTGAAATTTTACCATGGTTCTTAGTCCTTAAAAGCGTAAAAAAACTAGAAAATTGCACGCTGTTTGAACGAAGTGAGTTCGTGAATTTTCAGTTTTTTTGCTTGAAAAGGACTATTAGAACCATCAAAATTTCAAACCGTGATGAGAGTGTAATATATAAATATTTTAGAACAATATAACCTTATAATACATAATTGATATGATGCATAATTAGACTTATGTGCCACATAATTAAACAATTATGCAATATCCAATTGAATTATGGTTGAACTATAACCAAATAAAGGTCGTGTAATATATGAATAAAATTCCCAGAGATAAAGATGAAGTTTTAAGATATTTAGGGTATAGAAATCAAAATTTAGATAAAATCACCGATAATTTGATCGACGAATGCATGGAAGAGATGAGAGGCCTAATCAAAAAAAAACATATACACAGGTTTTTCGATATTTGTAGAGAAGATAATAGTATATACCTAAATGAAACAAATTTAGCGCTGACCGGAGATGACATAAAAAATCATTTAAAGGAGAGCGAAAGCTGTGTATTGATGGCGGTAACCCTGGGAAACGATGTTGATTCCAAGATACGATATTATGAGAGGAAAAGCATCACGAAGGCATTGATATTAGATGCCTGTGCCACTGCGGCGGTAGAAGAAATCTGTGACGAGATATGTGAGGACCTGGAACAGATTGTAAATAAGGAAAACAAGACATTGACA
>JALNXC010000193.1 GCA_023230535.1 Alkaliphilus sp.
ATCTTTATAATCCATAAAAAATAATCCCCGAAATTTTCCGGGGATTATCTTTTATAAATTATAAATTGTTTTGAGCCTTGCAAGCTCTTATAACATGTCTTGCTAAAATGGAAGTAGTTACGGAGCCTACTCCGCCCGGTACAGGTGTTATCATTCCGGCTACTTTTTCGGCTTCTTCAAAGTCAACGTCCCCTACCAGATTTCCTTCCTCGTCCACATTAATACCTACGTCAATAACTGCTCCGCCTTCTTTTATAAAGTCTTTGGTAGCAAATTTGGCTCTTCCTATAGCTGCTACCAAAATGTCGCCACCCTTGGAAACTCCTGCAATATCCTTAGTTCTGGAATGGCATATGGTAGATGTCGCATTTTCTCTAAGTAATAACAGTGCCGCCGGCTTACCTATAACCATGGATCTACCCAAAACTACCGCATTACTACCTTCCAAAGGAACCTCATAATATTTTAATATCTCAACAACCGATACGGCGGTACATGGTGCAAAACCGGTTGCATCATCTTCCACCAATTTTGCGGCATTGATAGGGCTAAAGCAATCGATATCTTTTTCCGGTGCAATTACATATTTGATGACTTCTTCATCCAGCTGTTTTGGAAATGGTCTGAATACCAGTATTCCATTTACGGACGGATCATCATTCACCGCTTTTAATTCCTTTATAAAGTCATCTTGAGATATATCTTCGGGCAATTCTTTAACTTCTGCGTCTATACCTACTTTTTTAGACCTGCCAAGTGCTCCTCTTTCGTATGCCAAGTCGTCCGGGCTTGCACCAACTCTGACAATAGCAAGCTTTGGAGTTATTCCTTTTGCCTTTAGTTCTTCTACCTCTTTTATCAACCCTTCGCTGATCTTATCTGCTACGGGTTTTCCTTTTAGTATTGTTGCCAACTGCATACCCCCTCCTTAAATAATATTTACCACTGACCCACGACCGCAGTCGCGAGTGCGCATGGCGGATTATCAACTAAAATTCAGATAAATTTTATCTGAATTAAGTCTTCGTTTAAATATGAAGTGTGCCGATGATCTGATATTCGGAAGGTATATTGTATTCTGAAAAGTCACCATCCAATTCTTCTTTATAGATACTCCATTTGGCTGATAAACCTGCTTCTTTAAAAGCACTTTCCATATACAACATCATAATACCGGCATCTAATAAAAGATTCTTTTTACTTACGCCTTCTCCTCCTACAGTTAAAATAATTTGATCATTGTGCATGATCAGTCTCCATGGCTGAAAATTTGCCCAAGACGGAGCTAATCTGAGGCTATGCAGCACCTTTTCTATATCCGCAATTTTAAGTTCTTCATAACAGATGGCTTTTCCCCACTTATCTTTAAAAATAAAATCATGTATACCTATACGAGAATCCTCGTCTTCCTCAGTACTATGTATATGTATTTTCGGATAACCCAGTGCCACCATGGCTACCAATTTTCCCTGAGCGCCTATTCCAAGTTCCGCCTTAAGATTATCGGCATCTCTTTCTACAAAAAGCCAACAACTGCCCATATCTAATTCTACGGCCTTTAATACTATCTGTTCTAAAACATATGCCGTATTGAGCAGATACCCTTCTTTAATTTCGCTCAGCAACGCTATATAATTAGGAGCTAAAATCAAATCACCCATATAACTTGCTCTATCTTTCAATATGTTTTCTTTTCCCCAACCATCTTCAATAAAAGCAAATTTTATACCTATATTTTTTTGAAGTACTTTAATCTCTGTAAGAAACTTTTCAAATATTTTTATTTTTCCGGGACCTAATTTCTTTTTTTCATATTCTTTAACAGATTTTCTCTTTTTAACTATGCTTAGAAAAGTCATATATTTCACCTCTTTACCTTTATTTTATAGGTCATAAGTTATAATATGCTATACCCAATAAATTTAAAAGTAAATCCTTGAAATTTATTTTTATTGCTATCTTTCCTAAGCCCATATACCCGGTCTGCGATTTTTTTATATGTATTTGATGAACTCCGCTGCCTTTTCCATATCATCTTCCGGCAACGCTATCATTATTATAACATCTTTTCAATCCTTTTACTAATTTTTCTTGGTTTACGATTTTTGTTATTAAATAGAATAATTCCATTTTTTAAATCCCGTACTCATTTCTTTTAATTATACTACAAATTTAACATCATTACCATTAATTAATATTGCAAAACTTTCCCTATGTCCTGTCAAAATAAATTGTTCGAATATACCGATAAGAATGAATAATCTTCAATACCCCTCATCCTGTCTCTGATGATTAACTCTATTTTTTCGCAAGTACGCAAGATATATTTTCTCCTCCGAAAAACCTAATTTACCGCCCAATAATAAAAAATGTGCAAATAGCATCTCATAATTATCCAAAGTAGGTTCATGTTGAAATGCGACAATCCGTGTAAATATATTTTGAAATTGATCTATTAAATTATTATCGTTATCAATTCTAACCAAATTAATATCCGTCAACCCGCTTTCCAAGCCTATACTTAAGATAAAATGAAGACAATCCACATATTCTTCTAAAATAACTTCCTCGGAAGAAGGGCCCCTACCGCTCCAAAATTTAAAACAGCGGGTTTCATTTGCCAATTCTCCGAGTTCCACCTGTAATGCCAATATTTTAGATGGAACAAGATTCATGCCTTCTAACCTATGTTCCTTACATATGCGATTATCTAATTCCCTTTGCATCTCATATAATTCAGATATATTCATTAAAATCTCCATCCTATGTATTCTCTGCCCCAAACAAATTCCAAACCCTAAAGGCAAAACGTGACTGCTGCAAAAGTCCCGAATTAGAACTTCTTCGGTGACCCCGAAATAAACCTGTAGCCAGTCTATTTTTGACCGAGGGACCTGTTTAAGGTCACTGAAAAAGTCCTAATTTTACAAAAATATTGGAAATGTCATTCTGAGCGCAGCGAAGAATCTCGGTTTTTTAGCCATTCAGAGATTCTTCATTTCACTTCGTTCATTCGGAGTGATATAACGCAGGATTTTTTCAGCGGTCCCGGATCTGTTCGATATTATTAAGAAAGCCTGTTTTCACTCTAAATGTATCATAGATTTACCCTAAAAAACAAGATTTTTGAGGCAACTTGTGTTATAATAAAAGAAAAATATTTATCGCTGGGGGCGCCATGTGCTGAGAGGACTATTCCAACCCTTCGAACCTGTAGGTTAAAACCTGCGTAGGAAAGCGGACTTTGCAAACAAAACGTGAAAAGGCTTTCTTTTCACCTTTTTTATTTTACCGGTGATAAATAAAAGAAAGGATGTTATATTATGTTTAAAAAATTACTGGAATTGAAACCTGCATCAATTATCATTTTAGTTTCTTTATTGTTGATTTCTGTTGCCTTTGCCTTTAGAGAGAGAAAACAGAAAAGCGAATCCAGATATGTAAAGATGATAATATACGGAAGTTTATGTATCGCCCTCTCCTTTGTGCTTTCCTACATACGATTATATCGTTTTCCGCAAGGCGGGAGTATAACACCTGCCGGTATGTTGCCGATGTGTATTTTTGCAGTAATGTTTGGCCCCACAGCCGGTATTTTGGCCGGATTTGCCTTCGGTATGATCCGATTGATCCAGGACCCTTTTATTATTCACTGGGCTCAGTTTTTTTTGGATTACCCCCTATCTTTTGGTGCATTAGGATTAGCCGGTTTATACCGTAAAAACATAGCAATAGCCTGCCTCATCGGAGGATTCGCCAGATTTTTTGTAAACTTTTTATCCGGGGTTATTTTCTTTGGGTCCTATGCTCCGGAAGGAATGAACGTGATAATCTATTCTCTTGCGGTAAACGGAGCAGTTATCGGAACCGACACACTGATCTGTGCCGCCGTCGCTCTCATTCCGCAGGTACAAAATGCAATAAAACATGTAGAAAAAACAACTGCATAAAGGATGCGCCGGAATGCACCGTGCACCGGGTGC
>JALNXC010000194.1 GCA_023230535.1 Alkaliphilus sp.
AAGTATACCCCTGCTTCAGGATTACCGCAGCTTAAAAAGGCAATATGCGCTAAACTGAAATCTGATAATAATTTGGATTATGGCCCTGAAAACATAATTGTATCCAATGGTGCAAAACATTCCTTATATAATATTTTTCAAGCCATATGCAATCCGGAAGATGAAGTAATTATACCGGCACCATATTGGGTAAGTTATCCCGAAATGGTTAAAATGGCAGATGCTAATCCCGTGATTGTAAACTGTACGGAAGAAAACGAGTTTAAAATCACAACGGAGGATCTTTTAAATGATGTCACATCCAAAACAAAGGCTATAATATTGAACAGTCCTTCTAATCCGACAGGTTCCATTTATACTAAAGCCGATTTGGAAGAAATTGCACAAATTGCGGTAGATCACAATATATTCGTAATAACCGACGAGGTATATGAAAAATTAGTATATGACGGGGAGGAACATATCAGTATCGCTTCTCTCAATGAGAAGATAAAAGATTTGACAATTACGGTAAATGCAATGTCCAAATGTTACGCTATGACGGGATGGAGAATAGGCTATACGGCGAGTCATGAAACCATAGCCAAAGCTATGAACAGTATGCAAAGTCATGCAACATCCAATCCTAATTCTATAGCTCAACATGCCAGTATCGAGGGATTAACCGGTGATCAATCTTCCGTAGAAGAGATGAGATTAGCATTTGATGAAAGAAGAAAATACATGGTACGGAGAGTAAACGAGATAAACGGCCTGTCATGCATAGTACCTAAGGGCGCATTTTATATCATGATGAATATCAAACAACTGATCGGCACTACTGTAAAAGGAATAGCTATCAATGGTTCCATGGATTTTTCCGAATTGCTGCTTGAACATGCCAATGTTGCGGTTGTACCGGGGGTTGCCTTTGGTGTAGATGAATTTGTCCGCCTATCCTACGCAAATTCACTTGAAAATATTGAGGAGGCCCTCAACAGAATAGATAACCTTTTAAATGGTTAAGGTTTTCTCGGCGGCAGGGAGTATAGAAAAAAACCGGAAATTCACTGGACATATATAGGGAAGTAGATTATAATTAGATAGCAACTATTCTTTAAATGTATATTTAGGGAATAGTTGTTAATTAATATGGCCGTTAAATCTGTTGCTATGCCTTACTCCTACACCCTACCGCATTTAAAAGTTAATTTTACTACACTACATTGTTATTTTATATTGTATAGAGAATTGATATGAAGTTAATTTTACTACATTGCATTGTTATTTTATGTTGTACAAGGAGTTGATACAATGTCAAAACGTCCGTCCATAATTATACATAATAAATCCGATAAACCGGATAATATTGTTATTAAACAAAATTATCTCATTGAAAATTGCCTTGAAATTCAGGAACAGCTTCCCCGGTTTATGAGAGATTTTTTTACATATCTGAAAAACGGCGTAGCTCTTTCCAGCCGATTGGCCTATTTAAATGATATATTATTTTTTTGTAATTATCTGCTTTCCGAAACCGCTCTTACCGATGCGGATACAGTTCGGGATATTACCGCTGCGGATTTTAATAAAATTACCGCCAAACATATCAATAGATTTATCGGGGACTATTGTACCAGATATACGATAAGAGACGAGGATTCCATAAGAGTGATAGAAAACAATAACCGTGCCTTGAGCAGAAAAAAGTCATCATTATCCGTGCTGTTTAAATTTCTTTACAGGGACGAGATCATAGAAAATGATATTACGGATGGTTTTAACCCCATTCACCTTCCGAAGCCCCAGCCCGATGCTATAAAAAGATTAGATATTGATGAAGCAGCTATTATGTTGGATATTGTGAGCTCCGGAGCACATCTCTCCAAGGGAGAAAAAAAATATTGGAAAAAAACCAGATTGAGAGATAAAGCAATTCTTGTGCTGTTTATTACATATGGCCTGAGATTGAGCGAACTTGAACAGTTGAATATATCATCATTCAATTTTAACAGAGGGGAATTCAAAATTTATCGCAAACGCGGCAAGGAGGCCATAATGCCCACTAACAGGACATGTGAGATTGTAATTAAAGATTATATAGAAAACGAGCGCGCGTCATCCAATATATTGGATGACGAACATAAGGATGCCCTGTTTTTATCCTTACAAAATAGGCGCATGACTGCGAGGGCCATCAGAAATCTGGTAAAAAAATATACCTCCATTGTATTAGGTACGACGAGGGACAAAGGTTATAGCCCTCATAAACTCAGGGCAACTGCCGCCACTTCGTTAATTCAACAGGGATTTTCCATATATGATGTTCAGGAACTGCTGGACCATGATAATGTAACCACAACACAGCTCTATTCCGCCCGCAGAAAAGATGAAAAAAGGGAAATAATAAAAAATTTTGAATGGATCGATGAATAGAATTTTTGAACATTTTACCGAACAAATGTTTGATATTTTACTCGATATATGATATACTTTAATAGTCAAAAACGATTATTATGCATAAGTTTAACTATACGTCGTATTATACGTTGTATTGTATATTTAAAATATCTATATATTACACTCTCATCGCGGTTTTAAATTTTGATGGTTCCAACAGCTCCTCTCAAATAAAAAACCTAAAATTCGCACCATAGGCACTCCTGTTTATATTCCTACGGAGTAAATTAAGGTTGCGAACTCGCTACGCTCGGACAGCGCGCAATTTTTACGGTTTTTTACTCTTAGATCGCTGGGAACCATTACAAAATTTCAAAAGCGATTCGTTTTGTAATATACAGCTATTTTAAAAAGCGGGAAAGCACCTTCAGCCTTTATTCCATCCTGACTATGAGAGCGAAAATTACTTTAAAATTTAATATAAAATACTAAGTGAATGCATTTGAGAATATGACTATAATTCCCAGCGAATGGAGATGAAAAATACGTGAAGCAACCTGCATGTTCGAAGCGAAGCAAGTTTGCGGGTTGTAGTATTTTTCATTGGAATAAGCTGCAGGAATTATTCATATTCGAAACTAAATGAACGTGTATTGTTATATTAAATTTTGTTAGACAATCGGGCTTCTAAAGGTTGGATCTTATTCCATGAGAAAGGAATTTTAAAATGTATGAAGATTTGAGCCAAAAACAATTAGAAATATTGAACTACATAAAGGCGGAAATAAACCAGAAAGGGTACCCCCCTTCCGTAAGAGAGATATGTAAAGCCGTCGGCTTAAAATCGACGTCTACGGTCCACAGTCATTTAACCACATTACAGGAAAAAGATTATATCCGGAGAGATGCTACTAAACCGAGGGCAATAGAAATTTTGAGTGATGATCCTTTCAGGCATCTATCATACAACAAGGAGATTGTCAATGTTCCCGTTGTCGGGAGAGTGACTGCGGGTGAGCCTATTTTGGCAGTTGAAAATGTTGAGGATGTATTTCCCCTGTCTGTTGATTTTGTCAACAATAGAGATGTTTTTATATTGATAGTTAAGGGAGACAGCATGATTGAGGCCGGTATATTGAATAATGATTATGTGATAGTCGGTAAACAACCTGTCGCGGCAAACGGGGATATAGTAGTTGCACTCATCGAAGATGAAGTCACAATAAAACGTTTTTATCGAGAAGCCGACCATATAAGGCTTCAGCCGGAAAACAGCCTGATGGAACCTATTATACTCAGGGATGTAACTATTTTAGGCAAAGTGATAGGGACATTTAGAAAGGTTTAAGAGGATATATTTATCCTCTTAATTTTTTCAGCCTGTTTTTATAGCAACAAAAATCTAAGCAACAAAAATCTAAGCAACAAAAGCAATCCCAAGAAATATATTAACCCAAAGAGCACCGGTTAATTCACCTGATTACTATGAAATGTTAGATTTAATTGAATCGCTAAATGATTTTATTTATATTTTTTAATGCCAACAGTGCTCCCAGTTTAGCATGCTCATAGGTCAAGCCTCCCTGATA
>JALNXC010000195.1 GCA_023230535.1 Alkaliphilus sp.
CCGGGACTTCTATTTCACCATTATTATCAGTTATTCCATATATAAAGTTTTTCCTTTCCTGTTCCATTATATCCATCTGTTTTTTGCTCATCGCTCGTCTCACAAGATCGGATCTGCCGTAACTATACCCTGCCAGGTCTCTCACTATCTGCATGACCTGCTCTTGATATACCAAGCATCCATAAGTTACATTCAATATAGGCTCCAAACTTTCATGCATATATTCTATATTTTCCGGGTTGTTTTTATTTCTGATATATCTGGGTATAGAATCCATTGGACCCGGGCGATAGAGGGAAATCCCCGCAATAATATCTTCAAAACAGTAGGGCTTTAATTCTCTTAAAAACTGAATCATCCCGGTACCCTCAAGTTGAAATACCCCCAAGGTCTCTCCATTGCTGATCAAATCATAAATATTTTTATCATCATAATTGCAATCGGAAAAATCTATATTTATGCCATGATTTTTTTCAATAAGCTCCAGAGTATCTTTAATTACAGTTAAAGTCCTGAGACCCAAAAAATCCATTTTCAGCAGGCCCAATTCCTCCAATGTACCCATAGCAAATTGAGTTGTAGTATTATCGTCATGTACATATAGGGGGACATATTCCTTCAAGGGTTTTTTAGATATCACAACCCCTGCCGCATGAGTAGATGCATGCCTCGGTAATCCCTCCAACTTTTTTGCCATATCTATCAAATACCTTGCTTCTTCGTTTTCCCTGTATATCTTTCTAAACCCCGGATCCGTATCGAGGGCCCGGCCTATTGTCATCCCCACGGCAAAGGGAATCTGCTTGGCTATTTTATCCACCTCATTGTAGGGCATATTGATGACCCTGCCAACATCTCTGATAGCAGCCCTTGCGGCCATGGTCCCAAATGTAATTATCTGGGCTACCTTATCCTCTCCATATTTCTGTTTTACATAATCTATGACCTCTTCGCGCCTTTCGTAACAAAAATCTATATCTATATCGGGAAGAGACACCCTTTCCGGATTTAAAAAACGTTCAAAAATAAGATTATACTTTATAGGGTCGATATCCGTTATGCCTAAGGTATAAGCGACAATACTTCCGGCGGCACTGCCTCTGCCCGGACCTACCGGTATTTTATTATCTTTTGCATATTTAATAAAGTCCCAGACTATGAGAAAGTATTCAACATAACCCATACTCTCAATAACGGAAAGTTCCGTATTTAGACGGTTCTCCAACCCCTCCGTCACCGGATTGTACCTCTTGCTTAAGCCTTCAAAACAAATCTTTTTTAAATAGTCCGATTTAGATATATCATGGGGCACTTCATATTCCGGTAAATGTATTGTATCAAAATCAAAATCCACATTGCATCGGCCCGCTATCTTTACCGTATTTGATATGGCTTCCGGGGCAAATGCAAAAATTTCTTTCATCTCTTCCGGTGATTTTAAGTAAAATTCATCGTTGGGAAATTTCATGCGCTCCGTATCTTCTTTTATTTTCCCCGTCTGTATACAGAGCAGAATATCATGTACCTCCGCATCTTCCTTATTTATATAATGAACGTCATTAGTGGCCGCCAGGGGTATATCCAATTCTTTGCTGAGCTTTATCAATTGAAGATTTACCTTTTTTTGCTCCTGCATATTATGGTCCTGCAATTCTAAATAAAAACTGCCTTCCTCAAATATATTCTTCAGCCTTAATGCCAGGCTTTTGGCCATCTCATATTGGTCTTGAAGTAAAAGCCTGTGTATGTCCCCTGCCAAACAGCCGCTCAGTCCAATCAACCCTTTACTGTGCCTTGAAAGTTCATCATAATCTATCCTGGGTTTATAATAAAAACCTTTTAAAAATCCATTGGACACCAACTCTATTAAATTTTGATACCCTTTCCGATTCTTAGCTAATAATACGAGATGCCCCTGATTTTTATCTTTTTGCGGATCTCTATCTTCCATTGTTCGGGCAGCAGTGTATACCTCACAGCCTATTATGGGTTTGATTCCTTTTGCCCTGGCGGCTTTATAAAAATCTATTACACCGAACATGGCGCCGTGGTCGGTGATCGCTACAGCATCCATGCCCAATTCTTTTACCTTATCCATCATTTTATCTATAGTTGTAAATCCATCCAGGAGACTGTACTCCGTATGGACATGTAAATGAACAAAATTTATACCCATTTTTCAGTTGACCTCCTCTCTCCGGTTGGGTTACTTATATTATAAATGATTGTACGAAAAGTTACAAAATAAAAACAGGAGTTATTATTACAATAACCCCTGTTTTTATTTTTTATTTCCCTGCAGACGATTTGCTATTTCATCTATCTTCCTGAGCCTGTGATTTACTCCCGATTTACTTATAGTGGGATTTAACATCTGCCCCAGTTCTTTTAAGCTTGCATCCCGGCATTTTAATCTGAGCTCCGCAATTTCACGTAAATTTGCCGGCAGGTATCCTAACCCCACCGTATTTTCAATATATTCTATATTTGCAATCTGCCTGATAGCCGCATTTACAATCTTACCAAGATTGGCGGTTTCGCAATTGACAATACGATTGACATCATTCCTCATCTGTTTATAGATTCTGATATTCTCCAGATTTAACAGCGCATTATGTGCTCCTATGATGTTCAACAGATCTACCACCTGGTCTCCTTCTTTTAAATATACGACATAATTTCCTTTGCGTTCTATTATCTTTGATTTTAATCCAAAGCTGTTTATCAGGTCTCTCAGAGATTCGCTATGAGCCAAGCTGTGGCTGACAAATTCCAAATGGTAGGCTTTTTCCGGGTCACTTACGGAACCGCCCCCCAAGAAAGCACCTCGCAAGTATGCTCTCTTACAACATCTTTTTTCTAATAATTTAGCGGGAATTTCATATGAGATATCGAAAAAATTGGTCTCTTGTTTTAATATCCCGACCTTTTTTAAAATATTGCTACTTCCCATCTCATCGGTTACAATCATCAGATAATAGTTTTTTCTTCTCAACCCGGAGCCTTTCCTCACCATTACTTCAATATTTATATTAAATAATGTTTTAAATAACCTGAACAGTTTTCTCGCAACCGCCGAATTTTCTGTGGCTAATTTTATATTCAATTTTTGTTCCCCGCCTACCAGCTGCAAGGTCCCGCCCATTCTGATCAGGGCTGCTAACTCTGCCAATTGGCAACAGCGATCTTGGGAATAGATCCTGGCAAGCTCCCCCTTGGTTGTAGATGAAAATGACATAAAACCACCTCCCCATGGCGATTATTAAAACAGTTGTTTTACATTTTTTTTATGAGTTCTTTTATATAAAAATAATTGATTATGCGATTTCTATCATTTGCAACCTTCCATTGTAATACTAAATCAACAATAATTTTCGATAATTTAACCGCATCATGCCTTACATAATCTTTTTTGATATCTATTAAATCCTCTGTTATTAATTTGATACCCTTCGCCTTTAACTTTTCCCTATCTTCATGCATCAATCTTATGACTTCCGCACCCTCTGTTTTATATTTTTCTCCTATAGTATCACTGACAGTGCCCGTATTTACTATAATATAATCAATCAAGGCATCGGGCCAATGTCTCAGCAAAGCGTCCACATGGTCACAGACCGTGTAATCGTCCGTTTCACCCGGCTGTGTCATCACATTGGTGATATAGACCTTGGGTGCTTCAGTTCTATTTAGGCTTTCTTTTATATTTTTCACGAGTAAATTAGGAATTACACTGGTGTACAAACTACCCGGCCCTAACAATACCAAATCCGCATTTTCTATGGCATATACCGCCTCTTTAATGGCCCCGGCATCTTTCGGTTTAATAAATATATTTTCTATCGGGCTATTCATTTCCAAACTTTTTACAGGTATATTGGATTCCCCTTTGACGACAGTCCCGTTTTTAAGCTTGGCATATAGAGTTATATCTTTAAGGGTGACAGGTAAAACCTTAC
>JALNXC010000196.1 GCA_023230535.1 Alkaliphilus sp.
AGTAAGTTCCTGGCCAAGAGAGCCGGCGCAAAAATCGAGACCCTGATCATTGACGAAGGGGCCAGCTGCCTTGACGCCCAGGGTCGGGATCACTTTATCGAAGCAATCAATGAGATAGCAAAGGAATTCAAGCTGGTACTCTGCATTACCCACATTGACGAACTTAAGGAACATTTTCCGCAGCAGTTGATAGTTAGCAAATCGCCGGAGGGATCCCGGGTTGAGGTAGTAGCGTGAAACGCAAAGGAGTCACTATGGACGCCAATCAATGAGTTTAAAAAGACATGTAGCTGCCCGCCAGAATTAACGAACACACATTATGATTATATTCCCGGGGAATGTGTTATGGAGCCCCAGTATGAACGTTGTGGACTTTGCGGGAAAATTTTATAGGTAAGCTTTATTTTAAAGCGATGGAACGAGAACAGCGCAGGAGAGGGTTGATAGAGGAGGGGATATTTTTTATGGCAAGGCCGCTAAGGAGGTGTTTTATGTTACGTTTATCAGTGTGGGAAAGACAAGAAAACTTAGATGTTTTAGAAGAAAGGTTAGCCTCACTGTTTGACTCAGCTAAATTAAATGACTCCTTAAAGTATTATGTCAAAAATCGCACACACCATGCTGTATGCAAGCTGGATGAAGTGAGGCCCGAGCTAAAGGAACGTGTAGTCGTTGAGTTAGTTTTTGACGTTATAAGTTATGTTATGCATCACGGCACGGGAGGAAAATAAATGCGTAAGCGTATGATCAGTCCAGGTTTTTTTATAGATGAAGAATTGGTAGAACATTTCGACGCATGGGGTCGTTTGTTCTACCAAGGGCTTTGGTGTGTTGCTGAGGATAGCGGATGCTTTGAATTAAAGCCGTTACAGCTAAAAATGCAGATATTTCCCGGAGATAATATAACTACAGATAAAATTAATGTGTTTCTTCAAAAATTAAGTGAGCTTGGGAAAATAGTTGTTTATAAAGTAGACGGGAAAGAATACGCCTGGATAAAAAATTTTCATAAACACCAAACGTTAAATAAACCAACACCTCCACAGATACCACTTCCTGAATGGATTATCTTTGAAGGACAGGACGTGCATGGGAAAGAGCGTCACAAATGGGAATACATAGTCCACGACATGCCTAGGGCAAGCCTAGGGCAAGTCATATCCTCTGCCGTGCCAGAAGAGAATAGAATAGAAAAGAATAGAAAAGAAGTAAATAGAAATAAAAAAGAAGTACGTACTAAGAGTATAACAGGTAAAGAGGTACGAAAAAACATCTCAGAATTACTGCAGCAAGTAAAAAACTACCCTCTTTCTCATTCAGAACATATAAACAAATATCCTAACGGAAAACCACACCCCAAATTCTTTTTAATAAAAACCTTTGAAGATTTACCGGAAGAAAAGAAAATAGGCACACTTGTACAAATATTTACAGAGTTGTACCCCGAACAAAAGAAACATGGGACTGCCGGTGCTATTACTGCTAATAAGATATTTTCACAGGTAGTAGAATATGATCGCTGCCCTAACGTAGAAGCTATTTTAAAACTAATTGTCTACCATGAAGGGGGTGATCTAACTCCCTGGGACGTTGAACGCAAATTCAGGGGATTAACACCCAACCAACCCCCCGATGGACAGATGCAGTATGATATTGATTCCTGGAAGTATAAGGAGGCCGTAGAAGGTGGATAATCAATTTTCAAACATTGAAGCAGAACAGGCAGTTCTTGGTTGTGCGTTGATGATGCCTGAAAAGATACCTGCCTTTCTTTTATCAATCATAAAAAAAGAGCATTTTTATTTGCCAATTCACAGGCAAATATATGCGGGCATAAAAGCACTTTTTGACAAGGGAAAAGACTGTTCCATACCTTCAGTTTCTGATTTGGGGGTAGATCCTGGAGAACTGATAATATGCGCTGAAAAAGCATGCCTTGAACACCAAGTGGGAGATTACTGCGAAAACATAAAAAACCATGCTATGCGAAGGCAGTTGATATTATATACCCGGGAGTTTTTAAAAAAAATCAAGGAAGAAAAAGATAGCAAAAAGCTGATAGTTGACATGTCGGAGACCCTCTATTCTTTGATGGAAGAAAAAGACAGCCAAGAATATGTGATGAACGAGGAAGTATTAAAAAATGTTGTAGAAATCGTTGAAAAAAGACACAAGCAAAAAGATTTAAGGGGTATGCCTTCAGGGTTCCCTGATCTTGATAATATTGTTGGCGGCTGGCAGCCCGGTCATTTGATATTCCTTATGGCTGTACCTAAAATGGGGAAGTCATCCATGGCATTAGAGTTTGCATTAAATACAACTGAGCAGGGTAAATCTGTTTTATATTTTTCTCTGGAAATGTCAAAAGAAGAGATGGGGGAACGGCAGTTTGCTAACCGTCAGAAGATAGAGACAAACAAACTGTTAACAGGTGACCTAGGGGATGATTGGTGTAGTTTTGTTCAAGGTTATGATAAACTTCATCGTTTAAAAATTGGCTGGGTGGAAAAACCTAGGATGACTACTACTGAAATTAAAGCTGTCTGCAGGCGCTTTGAAAGGGAGCAGGGCCTCGACTTGGTGATAATTGACCAGCTGAATAAGATAGACCTTCAGATGAAATCGAAAGAAAATAAAACCGATGCGATTGAGAGGGTTTCCAATGACCTGAAAGTGATGGCACGAAATATGAGTGTTCCGGTGATATGCCTACACCAACTGCTTGATAAAGCCGTATCAATAAGGCATATTCCTAGACCTCAACTGGGAGATGAAAGAGATTCAAGTGCACCGGCACAGGAAGCAGACGTTTTGATGTATTTGTGGCGCCCGGAATTTTACTGGAGGGGTAAATATAAAAACCAGGCTGAACTGATAATTGCAAGACAGAGAAGCGGGGCATCAAATACTTCTATCTGGCTGACGTGGATACCAAAACATGTAGCTTTTCGTAGTATGCCAAAAAATGAGTGGCCGGAAGAAATAAAACCAAATTAAAGTTCGGAAGGAGAGGGCAAGAGCGAGAAAGATATGAACCTTTCTGAACCGTATAAAAAAAGGGTGATATTATGCGAGGCAAAGCCGGGGTGAGGGCATACCTAAGAGCTAGAGCAAACGATATTCAAAAACTAACCAGATGAGCGTAGAGGAAGCGGAGAGGGTTCTCCGCTCAAAAAACTGGAGAGGAGGCATGGCGATGTTCAAAAAGCGGAAAAACAAAGCGCCGTATCTTAAGCACTACTGCCGCGGAATGACGGACCGGCAAATAGCGGAAGCCACCGGCAGGAGCGCGTGCACGGTCCACCTGTGGCGGAAAAGAAATAACCTGCCACCGAACCCGAAGGGAGCAATTCGGTCGCAGCGGGAAGCCCGTCTTTTTTTTGCGCCGGCTGCAGAGGAATACATGGGAGGTGATGTAGATGGCATGGAAAATCATGCAGGGGGATGTTAGGGAACAACTTGCGCTTATACCAGAAAAGAGCGTTCAGTGTGTTGTTACCAGTCCCCCTTATTGACTGGGGGTTAAGAGATTATGGTTTACCCCCCTTGATTTGGGGTGGGGATAAGGATTGTCAGCATGAATGGGGAGAACAGACAATAGAGCGCAAAAGAGGAACTATCTGCGGTGCAAATGCACAGGCCGGAAATACTCTTAGCGGTGTTTCGGGAACGGAGCTAAGGCAAGGCCAATTTTGCCAGAAATGCGGTGCATGGTTAGGCTGCCTGGGCCTAGAGCCTACACCGGAAATGTTTGTAGCCAACATGGTAGAGATATTCCGGGAAGTCCGGCGGGTGTTAAGGCCCGACGGGACATTGTGGTTGAACCTGGGGGATAGTTACAATGGCAGTGGCGGTGCTGGCGGCGATTACAACAAAGGAGGTCTTAAAGAAGGGCAACCTAAATATCCGGGGCGTAAGATTGCGGCGCTAAAACCCAAAGACTTAA
>JALNXC010000197.1 GCA_023230535.1 Alkaliphilus sp.
AATAAAACATTTTTTTCGTCTCCTATAATTAAAATGTCTCCGTTTCTCTGCACAATATCTATTTCTATGGACTGATTAATTATTCTTAAATTTTCATCGAAATTACCAAATAATTGCCTGATAAAATCCTGTTCCTTAACTTCTATCCTTTTTTTTAATTTGTTTTCCAATAATTAGTCCTCTCCAATCTGCAATGTCTTTTGTACCGCAATATTTTCTAACGCCTCTATAATAACTTTACCATATAAAACACCATCTTTAACGGTAAAATCAATTTGTGTATTTAAAATTTCCGCCTCAAATGGTATTTCTTCCAAAATACTATCTAAAGCCTCTTTATGAACATGGTTTTTTGCTTCCACCTCATTGACCGTTATCTCAATTTTATTGACCTCGTAATATTCTTCTATTATTAATTCGACAGGTAATCCTATTTTCCTCCATTGTAAAAGCTTCTTAGATCTTTTTTCCACAATATAAAATTCATATGGAATTTTACCCCTATTGAAAGAAAGTTCTACATTTCCTAAATTTAAAATCTTTTTCACAAATTTTTGTCCCGTTTTTTTTTCTTTAATTTCAGTCAAATTTTTTTCTCCCATTGCTTCATAATAAGTCTTAGCATATACATCCCCATAGG
This sequence comes from Alkaliphilus sp., assembly GCA_023230535.1. Lineage (GTDB taxonomy): Bacteria > Bacillota > Clostridia > Peptostreptococcales > Natronincolaceae > JAAZJW01. The sequence continues at coordinate 641 of JALNXC010000197.1, forward strand.
AATGAACCGGTATACTATTTCCAATATGTTCTAATTGAATTATTCCGCTTATCAAAATATCCCCCTTTTTAACTATATCACCTTCCTTAACCACAGCATGGCCACTTTTAGTTATTACCTTTTCTATTACTCCGTTTTTTTGGGCCACAACATTGCAAGGTATATCCTTATCTATCTTATTTGGAGGTAATATTTTTTCGGCCACTTCAACCTTAGCTTTAATTCCTTTTATTTCTACCCCAACCCAAGCTAACTGATCTATTTCCAAGAGTAACTGATTTTCCAGTTTTCGCAGATTAATAAAACATCTATTGGCACCGGGCTTAAATCCAAGATTATTTAATTTAGATATTATTTCAGCCTTTTCAACATTTTCATTGCCTGCTATTTCTATGGAAAATATAAAAGTTGACACAAAAACTAACAATAGAAAACAAAAAAAAGCCCCCAGTAAAAGCATTTTCCTTTTTTTTAATCTGTGTATCCAAAAAGGATAACCATGCTTCTCGAATATAGATACTTTGCAATCTATTTTTCTAACAATCTTTTTCAAGTCTTTGAATCCTTCAATGCTTATTTTTGTTTCTAAAGTAGTGTTATCTATTCTTTTCACATCCCATAAATATATATCTCTAGCCATACATATATTTATGAATCTCTCTAAAGTCAATCCTTGAACCCTTATAATTACATAACCCCTCATATAGTTCCATAATCTCAACACCAACAATATATCCACCCCTCAATCAATAAACTCTACCTGATTGATTTCTCCCACAATAAAAATCTCTTCTGCAACAATATTTTTTAACATTAAATTTTTTCCTATAATGCGCAAGGTTCCATTTTTCGTATTGATTCGTATTCTGTTATCCGTATATTCTAAAATGCCTTTATGATTTTCTATATAAATCTGGAGATTGCCAATCATTATAATTTTGGGTAAATCCAATATAATATCTTTTGGTAATTCTAATATTTCAGCTAGGCCTTTTTTTATTCCTCCATTTTCCCACACTTGGCATACCCCCTATTATATTAAATTTTTATGCTTACAATAATTCTAATAGACCTGTTTTATAATCAAAAAAAGATAAGGCGAGCCTTATCTTCTTAAGCTTTTTGGTTTTTGCAAAACTTCAGACATTATAACCCCTCGAACAACTGATTTTTTGTCAAACTTAATATATCTTTCTTCCCTTCCTATTTCTCCTTCATATACACTGCCCGTAACCCTTTTAATATCCCTTGCCGGAGTACCCTTTAAAGGGTGTATTTTCTGTTCTATTTTAGTATCATCTTCCTCCGTAGCACCTTGTTCCGTGAGAGAGGCTTGTCCTTTTTGAGCCTCTCTGAGGGCTTTATCAAGTTCCAGCTTTACTTCTTTAAATAAATCTTCAAATCCACCGAAAAATTTCTTATCTTTATTTTTTCCGATATCGGGTACCTTCCTAAGGGGTGCCGGTTCCCGGGGTACGGGTTCATCAGTTTTAACTGTCGGTTTGGTCGGTGTTTTATTTTTATTAAATAAGGAACTTATAAAAGCAATGATTATAAAAGCCAGTATAGTCCTAAAATCCATATAATCACTTCCTTTGTCAGTAAAAACCGATCTTTTATTTCATCAAATCTTTTCCTTCCCTTTCATTATCATCCTTATCAAGTTTTGCAATAGATTCCCTCATACCTGTATCGGCCAGTATATTCTGTAATTTATAATAATCCATTACTCCAATTTTGCCTTCCCGCAGAGCCGTAGCCATAGCCCTCGGCACTTCCGCCTCCGCTTCTACTACCTTTGCTTTCATTTCCTCTACAGTGGCCTTCATCTCTTGCTCTTTAGCCACGGCCATAGCCCTTCTCTCCTCTGCTTTAGCCTGTGCAATTCGTTTGTCCGCCTCCGCCTGATCTGTCTGTAATTCTGCCCCTATATTTCTACCGACGTCTATATCCGCAATATCAATTGACAAAATTTCAAAAGCAGTGCCCGCATCCAGGCCCTTCTCTAAAACTGTTCTGGAAATTGAATCGGGGTTTTCCAATACATCTTTATGGGATGCAGATGAACCTACCGTAGTGACTATACCTTCCCCGACCCTGGCTATGATTGTTTCCTCTCCGGCGCCTCCAACGAGCCTTTCAATATTCGCCCTCACAGTCACTCTTGCTTTTACCATCACCTCTATACCGTCTTTGGCAACAGCTGAGATTTTGGGTGTTTCAATCACCTTCGGATTAACGCTCACCCGAACAGCTTCTAATACATTTCTGCCCGCTAAATCAATAGCCGCAGCCCTTTCAAATTCGAGACTGATTTCCGCCCTCTGTGCGGCAATCAAAGCATTTACCACGCTGTTTACATCCCCACCTGCTAAATAATGTCCCTCAAGATTGTCTATATCCAAATCTAAACCCGCTTTGGTCGCTTTAATCATAGGGTTAACTATGCGGCTTGGCTGAACTCTTCTGAATCTCATTCCCACTAAAGTAAATATACCGATCTTAACCCCGGAGAAAAAAGCCGTTACCCATAATCCTACCGGTACAAAACTTAAAATAATGGATAACACAATAAATATTACAGCTATTGCAACTATAAAAGCCATTAACTGTGGCATAAAATCCCTCCTAATCAATTTTTTGTACTATTATCCTCATACCCTCTATTCTATTAATTTTTACTAATTCCTCTTTTCCTATGAACTGTCCCTCGGAAATTACATCCAATAATTGGCCGTTTATAGATATTGTACCCGATGGCCTGAGCGGTGTAACTACTGTGCCGGTTTGACCTATATATTTTTCATGATTATCAAATGAAGTGAAACCCCCATTTTTATCTAACTTAGTATTTAATACTATACGATTAAAATGTTTATTTTTTGGAGCATATTTTAAAATGACAACAAAAATAATCAATGTCAGAGTAAATGAAACCAATAACGAAACTAATGCAGCCATAACACTGCCGGACGCTAAGAAAATACTGATAATTATACATAATACCCCACCCGTGCCTACTACACCGAACCCGGGAATAAAAGCCTCTATAACCAACAAAACTATACCTGCCAGAAAAATGATAGCAGTTGACCATCCGGTATTGCCGGCCAACACATTACCACTAAAATAGAGTGCAAATGAGATTAAGCTTACCGTCCCCGCTATACCAAAGCCCGGAATAAATATTTCAGCCAGAAAACTTATGAATCCTATTGTCAACAGGATGGGTGCTACATATGGATTGGTAACAAACTGAACCAATCTGATAGCATTAGTTGTTTCAGCCATAATT
>JALNXC010000198.1 GCA_023230535.1 Alkaliphilus sp.
ATAGAAGCCGGATTTGCAGCAGCATCGGAAGGGGATTTTGAATCGGTTCAAGCCATAGCTGATGAAATAAAAAATTCTACGGTAGCGGTGTTGGCAAGGGCTATAAAAAGTGATGTAGATAGGGCATGGGAGGCAGTGAAGGATGCGGCAAAGCCAAGGATTCACATATTTTTAGCAACTGCGCCGATTCATATGGAATACAAATTAAAAAAGAAACCCGATGAAGTGGTAAAAATGGCGGAAGAAATGGTCAGATATGCGGCAGGTTTTTGTCCCGAAATAGAATTCTCTGCCGAGGATGCAACCAGGAGTGAGCCGGAATTTTTGGCAGAGATATTTGACAGAGTGATCATGGCCGGTGCAAAGATCATAAACATTCCCGACACGGTGGGTTATGTTATGCCCAATGAGTTCTATGATTTTATCATGGAAATAAAAAGAAGATCAAAATACTTGGACACAGTGCAGACCTCCGTACACTGTCATAATGATTTAGGTTTGGCGGTGGCGAATACATTGTCTGCATTGAGAGCAGGAGTGACTCAGTTTGAATGTACAATTAACGGTATAGGTGAAAGGGCAGGAAATGCCGCATTGGAAGAATTGGTGATGGCTTTGGAAGTTAGGCGAGATATACATGGTTTTGATTTTAATATAAATACCCAAGAAATAACGAAGACGAGTAATTTACTCAGCAGTATAACTGGGGTTCATGTACAGCCAAACAAGGCTATTGTGGGTGCCAATGCCTTTGCACATGAATCAGGAATACATCAGCATGGAGTATTGGCTAAAAGGGAGACATATGAGATAATGACTCCTGAATCTGTCGGTTTGACAACAGGTAAATTGGTATTGGGGAAACATTCGGGGCGTCATGCATTCAGGGACAAAGTGGAGTCCATGGGTTATGATCTTCCGGAAGAGGAGTTTAACGAGGCCTTTGAAAAATTCAAAACACTTGCAGATCAAAAGAGAGAAGTATTCGATAGGGATATAGAGGCAATTTTGACTAAGGGGATTTATGGTGAAGATGCTAAATATAAATTGAACAGATTTGTTATAAATGCCGGAAATACAATTACAACGACTGCATCGGTTGTACTAAATATAGATGGAGAGGACAGAGAGGGGATATCATTTGCGAGTGGCCCTATAGATGCTGCATTTAGTGCGATAGAAAAATGTTTAGATAAGGATATCTTGCTCGAAGATTATTCACTTCAATCGATCACTGAGGGAACAGACGCTTTAGGTTTTGCGACGGTGAAACTCAGATATAATGATGATCACTATATAGGCAGGGGTGTAAGCATAGACGTCATTGAAGCCAGTATAAATGCATATATAGATGCGATTAACAGGATATAGTTTAATTATGTGTTACAAATGGGCGGACACATGGGTCCGCCCCTACATTATCAATTTTCATCTTTTCTTTGGATATCCGTCATTATTTCCATTACCTGTTCATCATTTACTTGGGCAAAATCCCGGTAGAATTGACCTACCGCAAAGAAACGCTCTTCACAGAGGACGTATCTCACTTCATCGGCAAGTTTATTCAGTTCGGACAGGGTGGAAGGAGCAATGACGGGGGTGGCAACTATTATACGTTGGGCCTTCAGGCTTCTTAAAAAACCGATTGCCGCTATCACTGTCTGTCCCGTGGCAATTCCGTCATCGACAATAATGGCAATTGTCTGTTCCAGGCCGGGATAATGAGAACTTTTCCGATATTGTTCCAGCTGTTCTTTTATTTGGGCGGTGGTTGTTTTGGCAGCCGTCTGTAAATAATCCGAGGAGATATTTAATCCTGCAATTATATTTTGATTTACATTTATATTCCCCGTTGGATCTACGGAGCCGATGGCCAATTCCAAGTTGTGTGGAGCCCGAATTTTCTTGGTTATAACCAAATCCAGCGGTAAATTAAGGCGCTCCGCTATCTCGGCTCCTATCACTACTCCGCCCCTGGGGATAGCAAAAATTATACAGTTGTCACAGCGATTAAAATCTTCAAGCTTTTCCGCCAATCGTATTCCGGCATGACGCCGATCCTTAAACATTTATTTCACCTCTCTTGTTTTCAGTTTGGTGCAAAGAACATATCACAATTATATCATATCCGAAATATTATGTAATTGACAGGAGGCAATTTAAATGACATTCTATTATTTTGATCAGGATATCACAGCCTATACAGCAAAATGCGGGCGTATAACGGCCTCGGGTTTAATACCGAAGGTGGGATATGTTGCTGTTCATCCCGCCAGGTGGGGAATGGATCAGTGGAATAACCCTATTATACCTTTCGGTGCATCGATTACTTTGTTAGATACCGAGGAATCGATATTCCATCCGATCTATGGGGAATTGAGATCCTTTCAAGTACAGGATATCGGAGACATGTTAAATTCAAGGGGCCTGTCCGGATATTTTCTTGATATCTATTGGGGCGAAGGCCCGGACATGGAGCAATCTGCAATTAATTTCGGAATGCAAAAAAGGAGCTTCAGGGTGGAATATTAAAAACTACGAATATTATTTCAAAAATAGAGGCGGGCGGGTAAAGTAGTCAAACGTCCCCTGACATCTTTGGTGTCAAACGAAACGTCCCCCTGACATCCCCCGACATCTAGAATATTTCTTCTTCCAACAACTCGTTTACGGCATCCTTGCTGTAATTTATTATGAGTTTTTTCGGGAAATTTACTTCCTCGGCAATTCGAATACAGTTGGAAAAATTGCCGATATCATAAGAAACATGGGAATCGCTGCCGAATATGACTTTAACCTCATATTTTTTGCAGAGATTTAAAATAGTCTTGGCATTCTTGAGAACTCCCTGCCTATAGCTGTCGGGGCGCAGGGATGTGTTATTGATTTCGAGGGCGACATTATATAGTTTAGAAGCCTGCACTATGGCATCATAATCCATAGGATATCTGGAATCATCAGGGTGGCCTATAATTTTCACATGGGGGCCTTTCATTACCTGTAAAATGGCATTGGTATTTTCTTCTTTTGTGCCCGGATCTATACAGGGAGGGTGTAAGCTGGCTATGACGTAATCCAGCCTTTTAGAGACCCTTATGGGTATATCTATATTTCCCTCAAAATCCATAATGTTGGCTTCTACTCCTTTTAATAAGATTATCCCATCTATTTCCCTGGGTACTACAAATAAATTACCGAAGTGAAATATATTGGCACTGCCGGGTAGGGCGGGTGCATGGTCCGAGATGCCCAGAACTTTAATCCCTTTTTTCACCGCTCTCGATATCAGTTCTTCCATAGTACTATAGGCATGTCCGCTGGCAACAGTGTGATTATGTAGATCTATCAATGCTTTCAAAAATATAACCTCATTTCAAATTTTATTTAATTTTGGATGTGATATCAAAATCGAATTGTATATCTATAATCTTATATCTAAAAATCAATAATTTCTATTTAATTTACTTATTACCGGTGTGCATGTAATTATTATAGTGAATTTCATTATCATCATTACCTGTATATTACCTATAATTTATACTTTTTAAACAGATGGTATCCAAATTGCGCCAGTGCACCAATTCCTAAACCTACTATAGTAAACGCAAATAGGGAAAGGAGTCCGATCAAATCCTTCCAATCGGAGGCCTCTTGTAAAAATGCACGGTACATCAGGAGAAAACCGACAGCTAACCCAATTATAAAACTCGTGTAGACAATTTTTAGTTGGTATAACATCAATAAAGAGGTTGTTATACCTGCTAAAATTGAAAAGGCCGCAAACGCTATAATATTTTTTGCAACGACTTCGTTTCCCAATATGAATTTGATTCCTATAAAAAGTAAAATAAAGGATGAGAAAGCTGTAATAAATCCTATTATCAGATAATCCTTTTTATTTGGTTTTGACATGAAT
>JALNXC010000199.1 GCA_023230535.1 Alkaliphilus sp.
AAAGTGGAATTTTGCCCCGTGGATATATGGGTAAAAAGGGTTATGGAATATTTTTATTTTCATAAGAACACACCTAACAAAAAAATTGAACAATTTATTAGACAAAAATTTGGGGAATATGCAGGTTATGCACAACAATATTTATTTTATTATGCCAGGGAGTTCCAAATAGGGAAATAACTTCTGCATCCGCCCAGGCGCGGGGATGAAATTTTTTTATATATTAAATAAGTGAGGGGATAGGGTGATATGCTGGGTACTATTGTAAATATTATAGCGATTGCGGCGGGAGGTACTATAGGAACATTTTTGAAAAGAGGGATTCCGGAGAGGTATAAGATAATAATAATGCAGGGTATAGGCCTGAGCGTATTGATCATAGGCCTGTCGGGAGCATTAGAAACAGATAATACATTGCTCATGATTTTCAGCGTGGTTATAGGCAGTATAATAGGTGAGACAGTCAAAATAGAGGAGAGGCTTGAAGGCTTGGGGGAATGGCTTGAAAATAAGTTCGGAAACGAAGAAGGCGGGATTGTAAAAGGTTTTGTTACAGCAAGTTTGGTTTACTGTATCGGGGCTATGGCAATTATGGGTGCCCTGGAGAGCGGTTTGACCGGCGATCATAAAATATTATATAATAAATCTCTTTTAGACGGTGTGACTGCAATAATATTTGCTTCTACCTTGGGCATAGGGGTTGTATTTTCGGGTATAGCTGTTTTTATCTATCAAGGCCTGATTACGATCACGGCAGCATCTATAAAACCTTTTTTGACTGAATGTGTAATAAGGGAGATGTCGGCTGTGGGCGGGCTTCTGATCATGGCTATTTCGTTTAATATAATGGAGATTAAAAAGATACGGGTGGGGAATATGCTGCCTGCCGTATTTATACCTGTGTTCTATTATATATTACAATTATACATACTGAATTAGGGTCCGGAAATCGGAATTTAGGGTTGAAATTCAACGGAATTTCCCGCATTCTTTCCTACCTCCAAGGATTAGAGGTTGGAAAACGGAATTTAGTGCTGAAATATGTGTCAGGAATATAGTAAATTAATGAAATAGAGAGATAAATAGAGAAACAGGGATGTATTTACCTATAAATCAGTATAATGGCTAATATTAAGATTTGCTAGCAAAATAATTTTTAGATAACATATAGCTATGATTAGCACTCAATATCATTGAGTGCTAACAATAAGCAAAAAAATAATATATTTAAAAATGACAAGGTTTTACTTCTGATATTTGAAAGTAAAATTTTTGTTAAAACACATTGTAAAAATTATGTTTTGTTTTATGAGCGGGCAATTCAGGTCCTATTTTGTATAGCTACAGTTTAAAATGAACATAATTTATTATGTATTATAAAAATTTCTAAGGAGGTTTGTTTAATGAAGATCAAGCCATTGGGAGACAGAGTTGTAATCAAAAGATTAGAGGCCGAGGAAACTACCAAAAGTGGAATTATATTGCCGGGTAGTGCACAGGAACAACCACAATTGGCGGAAGTTATAGCAGTTGGGCCGGGCGGAGTAGTAGAGGGCAAGGAAATTGTTATGGAAGTAAATGTGGGAGATAAAGTAATTTTTTCTAAATATGCCGGTACGGAAGTTAAATTTGACGGTGAAGAATATACAATTGTAAGGCAAAATGATATTTTAGCTATTGTGGAGTAAGAAAAAAAGCATATACATAGGATATGCGGAGCGTGAATAATGAAAATAAAAACTAGGAGGTTTTGTTATGCCTAAAGAGATTAAATTTGCTGAAGATGCTCGCCGTTCATTGGAGGTCGGTGTTAACAAATTAGCCGATATTGTAAAAGTAACATTAGGACCGAAGGGAAGAAATATTGTAATAGATAAAAAATTCGGTTCCCCGCTGATCACAAATGATGGTGTTACAATTGCAAGGGAAATAGAACTGGAAGAAGCATATGAAAATATGGGAGCCCAGTTGGTCAAAGAAGTAGCTACAAAGACTAATGATGTGGCAGGAGACGGTACAACCACGGCTATATTATTGGCGCAGGCTATAATCAGAGAAGGGCTCAAAAATGTGGCAGCCGGGGCTAACCCCATGATACTGCAGAAGGGGATTAAGAAGGCGGTAAATGCTACGGTAGAAGAATTAAAAAAGATTTCCAAGGAAGTAGAAACAAAGGAGGCCATAGCACAGGTCGGTTCGGTTTCGGCAAATGACGAAGAGATCGGTAATTTAATTGCAGACGCAATGGATAAAGTGGGCAATGATGGAGTCATTACCGTAGAGGAATCCAAATCTATGGGCACTACCTTAGATGTTGTGGAAGGTATGCAATTTGATAGGGGTTACCTGTCGGCATATATGGTAACGGATACCGAAAAGATGGAAGCTGTGTTTGAAGATTCATATATTTTAGTAACCGATAAAAAGATAAATAATGTACAGGAGATATTATCAATACTTGAACAAATAGTGCAACAGGGAAAAAGACTGTTGATCATTGCCGAAGATGTAGAGGGTGAAGCTTTAGCAACTCTCGTGGTAAATAAATTGAGAGGAACATTTGAATGCGTTGCCGTTAAGGCACCGGGCTTCGGAGACAGAAGAAAAGCGATGCTTGAGGATATCGCTATATTGACGGGAGCCACGGTTATTTCCGAAGAATTAGGATATGAATTGAAATCCGCCACGTTGGATTTATTGGGTTCCGCCAGAATTATCAAGGTTGATAAAGAGAACACAACTATAGTTGAAGGCGGCGGGGATTCAATGTTGATAGCAGACAGGATCAATCAAATCAGAAAACAGATAGAGGACACAACTTCCGATTTTGATAGAGAGAAGCTGCAGGAGAGATTGGCAAGGCTTTCGGGCGGGGTTGCGGTTATTGAAGTGGGTGCGGCCACAGAGACAGAGCTGAAAGAAAATAAATTGAGAATTGAAGATGCGCTCAATGCTACCAGAGCAGCAGTCGAAGAAGGTATAATAAGCGGCGGCGGCGCATCCTTAATCAGTGTAATACCGGCGGTAGAGGCCCTGCTTGAGACTACCGACAGCGATGAAAATACAGGTATTAAAATCATCAGAAGAGCGCTCGAAGAACCTCTAAGACAGATTGCGGAAAATGCGGGCCTTGAAGGTTCGGTTGTTGTAAATAAAGTTATGAACTCCGAAAAAGGGACAGGATTTGATGTCTTAAAGGGAGAATATGTCAATATGATAGAAGCAGGCATTGTCGATCCGACCAAGGTTACAAGATCTGCTCTACAAAATGCGGCATCCATATCGGCCCTGCTCTTGACAACAGAAGGTGCCGTTGTCGATATTGAAAAAGACGAGCCGATGATGCCGGGCGGCGGTATGGGCGGCATGCCGATGATGTAATCACATCTGAATACTAAATAAGATAGATACTAGCTTTAAGGGGGCTACACACAGCTTATAATAGTGTTTTTCCCACGGATTGCCCACGGAATTTAAAAAATATTAAATTTTGTGGGCAACCTTATTTTTTGCAAATGATTTTGGGATTTTAACATAGGGATGCAAATGGTTCAGACTTATAAAAACAATTATAGACTCGACTTCCGATTTCTTTACATTTGCGCTAAAGTAGGATACAATCATAGCGAAGATGTAAAGGGTGTGATAAATATGAATTACCGTGATAGATTAGAAGAATTGATTGATAATAATGACGGATTAATTCTTACAAAAGAAGTCGAAAAAGCGGGAATTCCACGACAATATTTAACTATTTTTACAAAGGAAAATAAGTTGGAAAGAGTTGCACAAGGTGTATATTTGACTCCGGATACATTTGATGATGAAATGTATAGAATTCAAGCTAAAAATCAAAGAGCTATCTTTTCACATGAAACTGCTTTATATTTACATGATCTTACCGATAGAGATCCA
>JALNXC010000200.1 GCA_023230535.1 Alkaliphilus sp.
TATTGCATATGGGTTAAAAATTAGAGGCATATCAGTTCACCAAAATGAGGAAAAAATTCATAAAGCTCTGGCAATGGTAGGACTATCTGGCTTTGAGAAAAGAAATGCTCTTCAGCTATCAGGTGGTGAGGCTCAAAGAGTCGTGATTGCTCGAGCACTGGCTATTGAACCGGAAGTTCTATTTTTGGATGAGCCGACCGCCAATATAGATTTAAGGCATATCGATGTTATTGAAAGAATAATTAAAAAAATTAATCGAGAGATGAAAACAACAGTAATTTTTAATACACACGACCTATCGCAGGCCTATCGTTTAGCAGATGGAATGGTCTCATTGCTTGATGGAAAGGTTGTTCCGCATGTACCGGAAAACATTTTTAGAGGCAAAATTATTCATGAAAATGATATCCAATGGCTAGAGATAACAGACAATATAAGATTTTCAATCATTGCTGAGAAGAAAGGGATGGCTTATATTTTTATCGATCCAGGAGATATTATTATTTCCTGTGTGCAATTTTCTTCCAGTGCACAAAATTCATTTACAGGTAAGGTAATCAGAATCTATGAACAGAACCATCTAATCAGGCTGGTTGTAGACATAGGAGTTCATTTAGTCTGTGTTATGAATAAAGAATCCTTTCGTGAAATGAACCTCAATATAGGCAGTCAGGCGTGTATAACCTTCAATGCTTCTGCGGTAAAATGTTATTAGATTTGTTTATGCAAACCTTCCTGTAAAAGCTTCCAGAATAAAACTATATAAAACCCTTTGGACTCAATACAAAAGACTTGCAGCCATCATAATAACCTGGCTAACATTGCTTTAAACAAAAATAGAGAGAAGAATATTGTTCTTCTCTCTATTTTTGTTTAAATCTGATTAAGTTTGTTTACCAGCAGTTTCTTCTTTCATATCCTCTATTTGATTTTGAATTATATCTGTCCATCTTTGAGCCAAATTTTTGCACCTTTAAACCCTTGCAATTTTCTAACTGTTCTGGTGTAAGAAGTTCTTTTATCTTTTCCTGTCTTTCAAAGGCTTTCATTCTGATTCCTAATTGAAGTCTGGAAATCTCTTCCAGTTTTGCTTTTACACTGTTCAGATCTAAATCTGTAGATAGTCCTAGTTCCCTTAATTCCAATTGCTTAACATGGATCTGATTTCTGAGTTCTAAGGTTTCTTTCTGGAATTCGAGCATCATCTCTCTAATTTGGGCCATCTGTTCAGTGGTTAGTTCAAGGTTTCTCATTCCACTGAAACTATCACCATGGTTGAAATTAAAACGATCTGTGGGGAGTTGACCCTGCCCTTTATTATGGTAAGGTGCAACTTGTTTCCCGGCAAAGTTTCTATGGCCATGTTTCTGGACATCTGCAAAAGATACTATACTCAATACCATTAATACTACTACGATTAGCGTTAAAAAGATGACTTTCTTTCTCATCAGTTTTTTTACCCCTTCTTTTTATAGAAATTTTTTACTCTCATATATATATACGCAAAAGCGAGCTGATTTATTTCAATTATTTAAAAAATAAGGCCAAATATTGAAATTTAAGAAAGAGGTATAATAATAAGTAAATATAGTAAGAGCTGAACTGACAATAACTGTAAAATAAACTATACCTATTAATAAAAGTAGTGTCAAAATAGTATCTTTTAACAGCCATGCTGGCATTTCTGTTGATTTGACAATACTGGTATCATCAGTATAATATCAAATACATACATAAATAATAATCAATAATCTTCAATGTGCTATACAAAAAATATTGTCATTTTAAAATTTCATATTTTTAAAGCTGAAAAACCTGTTCAGGAAATTGAAAAAATTGAGATGCAATATAAGTATAGAGTCATACTTTTCATATTCTCTATTTGAGTGGACACCCCGAATAGCAAAGCAACCTTTTATAAGACCAAAAGGGAATTGCTGCAAATCATAGTCATAAATATACTATTCCCATAATTTCTCTTAAATTTGATTAAACGGTTTTCAGTTTAACAAAAAAAATATGTCAAAAGATCTTCTCCTAACAAGGTTTAAGGATATTAAAAGAGCAAAGGAGGTGAATTGAAATGGCGAACAAAGAGGTTGATAAGGAATTGCAGGCTAAATGTCTTTGCCCGGGATGCCCATCTTATATGGATTGTGGCGACCCACTGGCCTATTGTCTGGTAGAGGAAGTAAGCAAATGCATCAAGACCAGACAGGGGTGTATCTGTGATACTTGTCCGGTTTGGGAGGAAAAAGGATTTGAAAATGGTTACTTCTGTATTACCAAAGGAGGCGAATAGTAAAGAATAGTTAAATTCTTAAAGGAGGAGCTAAAATGGATTATGATCAAGAATGTGATGTTTTGGTGGTGGGCAGCGGAGCGGCGGCATTTTCCGCTGCTATAACAGCTAAAGAAAAAGGGGCATCTGTTATAATGCTGGAAAAGGGTTCAATTGCCGGTGGGACCACTATGCGCTCAGGTGGAGGATTCTGGACACCGAATAACCGCTTCCAAAAACAGATGGGGATAATAGATAGTAAAAAAGATGCTACACACTATATGGCTCGCCTTTCCTATCCCCAGCTTTATAACCCTTATGACCCCCTGCTCGGGCTTACCCAGAACGATTTTGATTTAATAGATACCTATTATGATGAAGCACAGCAGGCAGTCAAATTTTTAGAGGATTGTGGGGCTATTAAAACTATTAATGAGATTAACTGGACAGGAAAACCGCAGGTGGATTACATGGACCATCTTCCGGAAAACAAAGGGATACGTGGAAGGTGCCTCTATACTCAGAATAAAGAAGGGAAGCTCTCCTATGGGGGAGAATTAATTAAGCAATTGAGATCATGGGCAACCTCGAATAATATCCCAATACTTACCAAACATGAAGTAAAACATATCCTACGTAATGCTCAGGGCGAAATAATAGGTCTGGAAGTTTTAAAAGATGGACAGGATACTTTAAATTTTCGTGCACACAAAGCGGTGGTATTTGGAAGCGGAGGCTATACACACAACACTGAATACATGCTTCACTTCCAACGCGGACCTCATTTTGGAGGTTGCTCTGCGCCAACCAATACAGGAGATTTTATAAAAATGGGTGGAGAGATTGGTGCAAAACTGGGAAACATGGCAGGTGCATGGAGAGCTCAACTCATATTGGAAAATGCCATAAAACATCCTGAAGGGGTTCATAACATATTTTATGTTCCTGGAGACAGTGTTCTGGAAGTTAATAAACATGGCAAGAGAATAATGGATGAGAAGCGTAATTATTCTGACAGGGCTATGACTCATTTTGTATGGGATCCTCAATATGCTGAATGGACCAATATGCTGGTATTTATGATTTTTGATCAGCGTACAGCCACTTTATGGCAGGGCTTCGCACCATATCCTGTTCAAGGGACAGAGGCTGAACATATCATTACAGGGGACAATTACGAAGAACTGGCAAAAAATATCTCTTCAAGATTGAAAAAATTGGCTCCTCATACCGGTGGCTTTTCTCTCAGTCCAAAATTTCTAGAGAATCTAAGGGAGACCATTGACAGGTTCAATAGGTTTGCTGTATCCGGTAAGGATGAAGATTTCGGACGTGGCAACTTCAATTATGATAGAGAATGGACCACTTTCCCGCCTACTATCTCTGGTGCTGATTGGCCACCTAAGGACAGTCCAAACTATACCATGTATCCCCTTAGTGAAAAAGGACCTTATTTTGCTGTTATTCTGGGAGCAGGCACACTTGACACTAACGGAGGGCCGGTAATTAACAAATATGCTCAGGTATTAAATAATTTTGATAAACCGATACCAGGGCTATATGGAGCAGGAAACTGTATCGCATCACCAACTGCCAATGCCTATTGGGGAGGTGGCAGCACAATTGGACCTGCA
>JALNXC010000201.1 GCA_023230535.1 Alkaliphilus sp.
GGTTAGTTGAGACAATAACGCTTTGTCTTTCCGCCCTGTCGGCGATAACTTTAAACAAAAGTTCCGACTGGTGACGATTAAATGTCAGGTAGCTCAGTTCATCTTATGGAAAGTCATTTATTATGTAAAGTAAGAAACAAGGATCTGATTAACTCAATCATATCTTATCTCCATACTTTACATAATTTTTTAAATAATTGTCTTGAGCCATTCTAACATTTCTTCTTTTTCTTTCACAGAATATTTTTCTATCGGCAAAATATTAGGACTAGCTTTTTCTATTGCTTTTCGTTTAATTTCAGGATTTGATTTCGCATATATTTCTGTAGTAATGACGGATGTATGTCCCAGAAAATCTCTGATATAAATTAAATTTACACCACCTTCCAATAAGTGCATTGCTTTGCTGTGCCTTAGGGTGTGAGGCGATATTTTCCCTGAAAATAATTCAGGGTTTAAATTTTTTGCTTTTTCGATATATTTATTCAATATGTATGCAATTCCCGCCCTTGTAAGCTTTTCAAATTTTTTATTGTAGAATAAAGGATCTGTGGGCTTGATTTCTCTTTTTCTTTTACAGTCATCTATATAAATATTTAGGATATCAAATGTCTGAGGCATTAGTGGTATTATCCTCGTTTTATTACCCTTTCCTGATAATTTTACTGTTGCCGGTTTTTTTATGCGAACATCTCCAAATGTTAAATCTGCAATCTCCTGTACCCTGGCGCCACTATCATATAGTAAAACTAATACCGCCAATTCTCTTCTTCCTTCTATGGTCGAGTTGTCTAAAAGGTTAAATAAAAATTTTATTGCTTCTAATGATAAATAATTCATTGGAGTAGCAAGTACTTTTCGGGTTTTAATCTCCAATATTGATATGCAAAGTTCTATATACTCAGGGTTTTCTAATTGGACATACTTAAAGAAAGCGTGGATTGCTGAAATTCTTTGATTAACACTTGTCACTGAATAATCTTTTTCGTTTTCCAACCAAAGAAAGAATTCTTCAAAATACTTTCTGCTCATCGTATTAAGGCTCATTTTTGCGATTGTTCTACCCAGATATTCTTCCTGGTATTGAAAAAGAAGTATAAATGTGTCCCTATAGGATTTGATAGTGTTATCGCTGTAATTTGTGCGTTCCGGTATGTATTTTAAAAAATATGATGGTAATAGTTGTTGAAAGTGATTAGTTTTCATGAACTATCACCTCTTTGAAAGTATCCTTGTAATACTCAGTCATAGTATTAATAATTGACTCATGGGCTTCAACTGTTAATCTGAGATATTTCTCAGTACTTTCCAGGCCTTTGTGTCCTAAATAGGTACTTAGGACCGGCAATGCACAGTAAATATCTTTTCCTTCAGCTACCATTTTTTCTAACGCATGAACCGCAAATGTATGACGAATATCATGCACTCTGGGGGTTGTTCCGTCCTCCCTATATATGCCTGCTAAATCCATAAATTTTTTGAATTGCAAGTATACGGGGGTACTATTGTACTCATTACCTTTCCCGTTAGGATAATAATACCCATTATATGATGATGAAAAATTCATCTGTTTTATATATCTTCTACAATATTTTTGCAGTGAATTAGACATTGGTACAATTCGCTGTATGTTGTTTTTAGTAGTATTTAACTTTATGATTCCTTGTTCGAAATTCACATTTTCCATTTTTAATCCAAGGGCCTCATTAATTCTAAGCCCACATCCGTAAAGCATTCTAAAAAGCATAGGATATATGATATGGTAGATTGGATATCTTGGGCTAATTGGAATTTCGTCAAGAATTTTAGTTAATTTTTCAATTTCTTTATGGGTAAATATATACGGAATAAAATCATCCTTTATTTGAACAAAAGCAGTTTCAGGATATACATAGTAACTAAATCCCAATCTATTCATAAATAGTGCAAATTGACGGATGATACTCATTCTCATATGTTGAGTTTTAATTGATTCTAAACCTCTGTGCGCTACATATTTTTCCACCATTTCTTTTGTAAGGGCAGGAGAATTTGATGGCAGAGCATTTTGTAAAAAGAAATCATCCATACCCCTTAGAAGATAATATACTGATTGGCCCATTATAAAACCAAGGCTGCGTTTGTAATCTATATATTTCTTACAGTATTCAGCAAGCGGCCCTGTAAATGTATAATCAATTTTTTTAGCCTTCATATGGCACCTCCAGTGCTACTAAGCAGAGTTGCTCAATATCTATTGATAGATACATTCGGGTTGTACCGGTACCTTTATGGCCTAATATTCCTGTAATTACAGGATACCGTGTATTGTTTTTTAAAAGATTACTTGCTAAACTATGCCTCATAGAGTGTAGTCCGTGTTTTCTATCTGAATAGGATATTCTTGCTTTATCCATATATTTGGTTATTACGTTATGGAATACATTTGTCTTCACATAAGGCTCAAATGGTGCACGGTGCCTTAGGAAAATATATGATGATTCTATTTTTGGTCTACCATTTTTAATATAATCAATTAATGCAAATTTAATATTTTCGGGCAATGGAATTTGAATAGGATTCCCTGTTTTCTGTTGAATAAATTCAATTGTATTTTTACCCCATTGTATGGATTCTAATTTCATTAACCTAATATCTCCGGCTCGGATCCCTAATTGAATAGCAAATAGTAGGAGTAAATAATCTCTTTTACCTATTTCTTCATCTCTATTTACATGAGAAAGTATGCTTTTAAGTTCGTTTTCATTATAGTAAGATGGTATGCGTTCCATTTTATTAGAGAAAATAACCGGAAACAATTGTTGCATTGGAACAGTAATATAGCCCGTATCATAAAGGAAAAGCAAAAAACTTCTTAAGGTGAATAAAACGCCGCTTCTAGTGGATGCCGAATAGCCTTGTTCTGAAATAAATTTTACATATGAAAGAACGGATTCTGTCTTCAGTAAATTAATAGAATTTATACCACCTTCTTTGATATAATTAAGAAATCTTACCAATTGGATATATTTGGTTTCCATTGTTCTTTCTGTTAAGCCGGATTCCAATCCGAGTTTTATAAAAACTGACAAAACTTCTTCAAATTCAGATGCTACTCGTACACCGGATTTTTGATGGCATTTAAAAATTTTACCGTAAATATAATATTCGTTAAGGACCTTGATAGTTCTTAAACAGAATATATGATGGCTTTTAAGTTTTCCCGATATTGGAATATTGTACTCTTCTCTAATCAAAAACATACATAATTCATAGGAAAATTCATTTATACCCTCGATATTACACCTTTTAAAAATTTTCTTACAACAGGATTTATAACGATTAATCGTATTTTGGGTATAGCCCAAAGTTATTAGGTGTGATTCTACATCAATGATTAATTGTTTTAATGATATAGTAGTATTGTTCATTTTTAAATTCTCCTTTTTTATCTACTATATCAAAATTTATTATGTAAAGTTAAAAACAAACATCGTATTGGAATATAGAGATTTTTGGTTCCAACTTTGCATAATAAATGACTTTCCATAAGATGAATTATGCAAAGCTTTACATAATTCATCGATAATCAGCAGTTCAGCCTTAATAATCTGTTTTTCCAGACGGATCAGTTTTTTATATTCCTGGGCCTCAATGAGTTCATTAGCTAGATTCGCGGCTGTATAGAATTTAACGTTTATCCCCTGCATACAAGCTTTTATGCCCAGAGCAATTGAAAGATGGGTCTTGCCGGTACCGGGGTTGCCAATCATTACGATGTTTTGACGCTTTTTAATAAAATCACAACTAACCAGTTCTTTGATGAAGGGATCTGATATATGTTCAAAACGGCCTGTATCAAGATCGTTTATAGTCTTTATGTAAGGAAATCCCGCATTTTTGATTTTCCTCCGTTGGCTTTTTTCAGTA